>NZ_JBHZAV010000005.1:0-148098 GCF_042754445.1 Embleya sp. NPDC059213 | reverse complement strand
TCTCCGCCGCCGCACCGTTTACCCCCCCCTCGGCCCGCACTACCCCCGCGTTGGCCCCCGTCTGGCCAAGGGGGCCGCCCCGCGGTCCCGGGGAGTCGCGTGGCGACTCCCGGGACCGACGGCGGACGAGCGGATCGACCTTCGGGGGGCCGGACGGCTACTTGATGAAGATGTTGTTCAGGTTGATCGCGCCGTAGGTGTTGAGCGCGGCGCCGCCGATCTGCGGGCCGTACACCAGACGGTGACGCTGGTAGATGTAGGGGATGGACGGCACGTCCTGCATGATCTTCTCGTCGAGCTTCATCCACTCGACCGCCTGCGCGGTGGTGTCCGAGATCTTCAGGATGCGGTCGATCTCCGCGTCCACGGCGGGGTTCTTGTACTTCGAGTAGTTCTGGCCGTTGTCCTTGACCTGACGGCTGTCGTACACCGGGGTGTAGACGGTCGAACCGGTCGGCCAGTCCGCGCCCCACCCGGCCCAGTAGAGGTCACACGGCGTGTCGAGCTTGCCGATCACGTCGTAGTACTCCTTGTCGGAGATCTCCTTGCGCTCCATCTGGAAGCCGGCCTTGCCGAGCTGGTCCATGATCGGCAGCGCACGCTCCTGCTGGACCTTGGTCGTGTTGATGCACAGCACGACCTTCTGGCCGACCTTGCCCGCGGCCTCCAGCATCTGCTTGGCCTTGGCCTGGTCGCCGTCCGGCGGGAGACCGTCGAACAGGCTCTTGTACGGCGTGTAGCCGAGCTGGGTCGGCGAGGCGATGGTGGTGGAGAAGTCGCCCGCGGTGGGGCCACCCTCGGCCAGTCGCGCGGACTGCCGCGGGAACGCGGTCAGCATCGCCTTGCGGACGTTGACGTCGGTGATCCGCGCGTTGTTGATGTCGAACCGGTTCGCGTACGGGCCGACGCCGTCGGTGACCCGGTTCTTGAGCGCGGGGTCGGTGGCGATCTGCTGCGCGAAGTTGGCGTCCGGACGCTCGTTCAGCGTGAACGCGGCGGCGTCACTGCCGGCCGCGGCGGTCAGCCGCTGGAACTGCGTCGCGCCGGGGATGCCCATCTCGAACTTGAACTGGTCCACGTACTGGTGCCGCACGGCGTCGGTGGCCGGGTCCCAGTTGGGGTTCTTGTCCAGGACGAGCTGCTTGTCCGGCTCGTGCGTGCTGATCTTGTACGGGCCGCTGGAGAACGGCTTGGTATCGATCTGCTCCTTGGTGTCCTTCGCCTTGGGCATCGGCGCGGTGGTGCCCATGGCCGCGGCGAAGGGGAAGTCCGACTGCGCGTCCTTGAGGTGGAAGATGATCGTCTTCGCGTCCGGGACCTCGATCTTGTCGTTGCCCAGCTCGCCGCCCTCGTACGGCCCGGGGTAGACCTCCCAGTACTTGTCCGTCCCGGCCAGCCAACCCTGGATCCACACCGGACCCTCGTTCCACGCCTTGTTGAACATGCGCTCGACGCCGTACTTGACGTCCGCGGCGACGATCGGCGTGCCGTCCTCGTACTTCAGGTTGTCCTTGAGCGTGTACTTCCAGGTCTTGCCACCGTCGGTGGTGGTCCCGGTGTCGGTGGCGAGGTCACCGACGAGGGTGGTCTTGTCGCCCTCGATCTTGTACGTCGTCAACCGCCGCGTGACCATCTCGGAGACGGTCATCAGGTTGCTGACGTAGGCACGACCCGGGTCCAGGTGCGAGAAGCCGGTGCGGTTGAGCACGCCGGCCACGCCGCCCTTCTTGGCTCCGGGTATCTCCGGCGCCGGGCCCTTCGAGTCGGCCGCCGTGCCGATCACGACGGACGCCGTCTTGGCGGAGGGTTTCGCCGTGTTGTCCTTCTTGTCCTCGCTGCCGCTGCTGCACGCGGACGCCGAGGCCGCGAAGGCCCCTACCGCGAGCAGCGCGACGAATCGGCGCTTCCCCGTCGTTGTCATGTGATCCCCTCATCCAGAAAACCGTTCACCGGGCCCATGTGCCGCGGCGGGTGGGACGTACGCAGGAGCTGTTGCGCAAGCTCCGAGGTCACGCGGGTGGTTGCGGTTCGACCACGCGCGGACCTCGGCCGGTCATCGGTTCGACTTGGGATCGAGCGCGTCGCGCACCGAGTCGCCGAGGAGGTTGAAGGCGAGCACGAAGATCACCATCGCGATGGCCGGGAAGGCCAGGTAGGTGACGTCGCTCTGCATGCCCTCGAAACCCTTGTTGATCATCCGACCCCAGTCGGGGGTGGGTTCGGTCATACCGACACCGAGGAAGGACAGCGCCGCCTCGGTCGTCACGTAGGTCGGCAGGTCGAGCGTCGCGACGATCAGGATCGGGGTCCACAGGTTGGGCAGGAGTTCCTTGAAGATGATCCGCCCGGATCCCGCTCCGCTGACCTTCGCCGCCTCGATGTACTCGCGTTCGCGCATCGACAGGACCTGGCCGCGCAGGATGCGGGCGATCCGGGTCCAGCCGAACAACGACAGCACGATGATCAGGGCCGTCGCCCGGAGCGCGGTGGGTGTCGTCTCGCGCTCGCTGACGAACAGCGCGAGCACGATCGGGGTGAACGCGATGAAGAACAACTGCGAAGGCATCGCCAGCAGGGTGTCGATCACCCGGCTGATCACGTAGTCGACCTTGCCGCCGAGGTATCCGGCGGTGATGCCCAGGATGGTGCCGACCACCGTGACGATCAGCACCACCACGACGGCGAGCAGCAGCGAGGTACGGATCCCGTACACGAGCTGCATCAACACGTCCCGGCCGACCGCGGGTTCGATGCCGAACCAGTGCTCGCCCGAGATGCCGCCGTTGGGTGCGATCGGGGCGCCGACCTCGTTGAGCAGACCCGGTTTGATCTGCCCATAACGTGTGTACGGATCCTTCCCGTACAACTTCTCGATCAACGGTGCAGCCAAAGCGATCAAGAAAAAGAAAATCACGATCACTGCGGATATGACGCCGCTGCGATCCCTGCGGAAACGCCGCCAGGCGAGTTGTCCGGGGGATCGCCCGATCACCTCTTGTGGGGCCGCCGAGACACCCGCTTCGGAGAGCGACGCGTCCGGCGTTCCCAGAATCGGGGATCCTCCCGCTTCCGGGACAAGCTGGGGTTGCATGGTCATGACTGCAAATACCCCCGAGTCGCGGTCGGGTGCGACCGGATTCCGTTTGGTTTGGTGGCCGCACGGACTCTCGCAACCGAATTACCCGGACGTCAAGAGGACAGTCATACTGAACCCGATAGCGAAAGATATTCGCCATTTTGATCTGTTCGAAGTTTCGAATCCGACCGATAAATGCTTGAAAATGTTACTCGCATTGGAAACATAACGAATATAACCGGGCAAAGATATCGACTTGGTCTCAGCATACGAAAAGCCGGTGACCTGCGGGTTCGACCGCAGGTCACCGGCTCGTTCGGGTCGCCGAAGGGCGACCGTCAAGCGATCAGCGCTTGGCACGCGAGGCCGAGCGGCCACGCTCCTTCTGATCGAGAACGACCTTGCGGATGCGCACGGTCTCCGGGGTCACCTCGATGCACTCGTCCTCGCGGCAGAACTCGAGCGCCTGCTCCAGCGACAGCTTGCGCGGCGGGATCAGCTTCTCGGTCTCGTCGGAGGTCGACGAGCGCATGTTGGTGAGCTTCTTCTCCTTGGTGATGTTGACGTCCATGTCGTCGGCGCGCGAGTTCTCGCCGACGATCATGCCCTCGTACACCTCGGTGGTCGGCTCGACGAACATCTGGCCGCGCTCCTGCAGGTTCATCATCGCGAACGGCGTCGCGACACCCGCGCGGTCGGCGACCAGCGAACCGTTGTTGCGGGTCCGGATCTCGCCGAACCACGGCTCGTAGCCCTCGTGCACGCTGTGCGCGATGCCGGTGCCCCGGGTGTCCGTGAGGAACTCGGTGCGGAACCCGATCAGACCGCGCGCGGGCACCACGAACTCCATCCGGATCCAGCCGGTGCCGTGGTTGGTCATGGTCTCCATGCGGCCCTTGCGGGACGCCAGGAGCTGGGTGATCGCGCCGAGGTATTCCTCGGGCGAGTCGATGGTCAGGCGCTCCACCGGCTCGTGGATCTTGCCGTTGACCTCGCGGGTGACCACCTGCGGCTTGCCGACGGTGAGCTCGAAGCCCTCCCGGCGCATGGTCTCCACCAGGATCGCCAGCGCCAGCTCGCCGCGGCCCTGGACCTCCCAGGTGTCGGGGCGCTCGGTGGGCAGCACGCGCAGCGACACGTTGCCGACCAGCTCACGCTCCAGGCGGTCCTTCACCAGGCGTGCGGTGACCTTGTGGCCCTTGCCGCCCTTGCCGACCAGCGGCGAGGTGTTGGTACCGATGGTCATCGAGATCGCGGGCTCGTCCACCGTGATCAACGGCAGCGGGCGCGGGTCCTCGGGGTCGGCGATGGTGTCGCCGATCATGATCTCCGGGATGCCGGCGATGGCGATGATGTCGCCGGGGCCGGCCTCCTCGGCGGGCTTGCGCTCGAGCTGGTCGGTCATCAGCAGCTCGGTGATCTTGACCCGCTCGATGGTGCCGTCGTGCCGGCACCACGCGGCCTGCTGGCCCTTGCGGATGGTGCCCTGGTGCACGCGGCACAGCGCGATACGGCCGAGGAAGTTGGACGCGTCCAGGTTGGTCACGTGCGCCTGGAGCGGTGCGCCCTCGTCGTACTCGGGCGCCGGGATGGCGTCCAGGATGGCCTGGAAGAACGGCTCCAGGCTGTCGCTGTCGGTGGGCACGGTGCCGTCGGTGGGACGCACCAGGGTGGCCACGCCGTCCCGCGCGCACGCGTAGACGATCGGGAACTCGATCTGCTCCTCGGTCGCGTCCAGGTCCATGAACAGCTCGTAGGTCTCGTCGACGACCTCGGAGATGCGCGAGTCGGGACGGTCGACCTTGTTGATGCACAAAATGACCGGCATCTTCGCGGAGAGCGCCTTGCGGAGCACGAAGCGAGTCTGCGGAAGCGGGCCTTCCGAAGCGTCGACGAGCAGCACGACACCGTCCACCATCGACAGTCCGCGCTCCACCTCTCCACCGAAGTCGGCGTGGCCGGGCGTGTCGATGATGTTGATGGTGACCGTGGGGCCACCGTCCTTGGGGTGATAGGCGACGGCGGTGTTCTTCGCGAGAATGGTGATGCCCTTCTCGCGCTCCAAGTCGTTGGAGTCCATCACCCGATCGTCCATCTGGTGGTGGGCACTGAACGTGCCCGCCTGCTTCAGCATGGCGTCGACGAGGGTGGTCTTGCCGTGGTCGACGTGGGCGACGATGGCGACGTTGCGGATGTCATGGCGCGTGGGCACGGCTGCGTGTCTCTCGGCTTCAGTCGGGGATGCTACGGACGGGCCGGCGACCGCGGGCCTCCTCGAGCCGCACGATGGGCATCGCGCGAACCGGCCTGCCTCCTCGGCGCCAAGGTCAATCGTACGGGGAGGAGCGTCCCCCGCTCGGTCCCGGCGCCCGTCGGCCGCCGTTCGAGGGGTCCACAGGGCACAATCCGTAGGTGTGAGCGAGTCTGGCGAGTCCTTCAACGAGCGCATCCGCAAGCGGTGGTCCAGGCGGGCCGCCGACCGGCCGGACGGGACCTTTGGGCCCGTTCCTTCCGATATGGGGGCCGACGCGACGCCCCCACCGTCCGACCAGGGCACCCCGGCGGGGCGGGCCCGGCTGCTCTACGAGCGGGCCACCGAGGCGTATCGCGACGGGGATGTCGCGATGGTCGAACAATTGGCCGATCTCATCCCGGAGGGGCCCGAAAGTGAGCCCTATCGCACTTTCGCGCGAGTCCAGGCCCTGGAGGCGCACGCCGACGACGCGGCCGCCGCGGCGGTCGCCCGGGCCTATCTGGACCGGATCGGCCCCAGCCATCCGGCCTGGGACACCGGCCGCGCGCTGTTCGGCGAGGTCATGGTGCAGGCGCTGATCATGGGCACGGTGCCGCTCGCGGACAATCTGGCCGCCGCCGAGGAGGCACTGCGCAAACCCGGTGATTCCTACACGCACCCCTCGGGCGCGACCATCCGCTTCGAGGCCGAGGACGACGAACCGCTGCTGATGGTGTTGCACGGAAACGCGGCGAAGGCGGTACGGGCCGCCAAACGCCTGGTCGAAACCGAAAAGCGGTCGTCCCGCGCCGGGTACGCCGACGCGTTGTGCACTTTCGCCCTGTGTGTCTGCGCCGAGGGCGACATCACCGCCGCGCGCGCGGCGCTCGTCGAAGCAGAGGGAGTCCTTCCGGGCCGTCCGCGCATCGGCGCGACCCGCGCCCGGGTGGAATCCAGCCCGGCCGCCACATTGCGCCCCGAAGATCGTTAAACCTCGAATTTCCCGAGCGCGGTCGAACACCTCGAACGCCGTTCGCCCTGATCACCGGAATTCGATCTTGCTTCTCGAAGATCGAATTCCGGTGATCTTTGTTTCGTTGATCATGTTTTCCCGATCTGTGACCCATCAGATCCGCGAAACACTTTCCTTCGATTGATCGTTCGCGCCAGACTGCCGAAGTTCCCACCTCGGGAATCAATGGCAAGTCCGCAACACCACCCCATCCCCCGGCCCCCGACGACGTGGCGCCGGAAAAACAGGAGGTGAGCGCGATCTTGACGACTCGGGCGCACGAGGACCTGGCCGAAGCCAGGCGCAGGCTCGACAATCTGGCACGCGCGGTGCGCACTCTGCGCCGCACGCTCGGCGACACGTACGGCGTCCGCAGACTCAGCGACGACGTGGAACGGGCACGAACCAGCCTCGGCTTCCTGGCCGAGACGGTCGCCGAGAGCGAACCGGCCGTCGCTCCCGTCCCGACGCCGGTCGAAGTGATGTCCGACCTGCCTTACGACCCGATCCTCTTCGCGGACGCGGACGACGAAGGTGTGGGCGGCATGCGCCCGCCCCGCCGGACAGGAAGGTGACGTCTTGGCCACAGGGACGACGGGACCAACCGGCGGTACCGGCACCAACGCACCCGGCCGGGCCCACATCCGGGCCCGACATCTGCGCACCGACCGCTGGTGGCTCTCGCCGGCGGTGACGGTGGGCATCCTGTCCGCGTTCATCGTCTACTCGACCTGGCGCGCGTTCGCGAACGACGACTACTTCGCCGAGCCGTACGTGTCGCCGTTCTACTCGCCGTGTCTGGCGTCCCGTTGCGACAGCATGCCGATGAGCGCCAACGCGCCGCTGTTCGGCGACTGGTGGGGGCTGTCCCCGGCCCTGCTGATCCTGATCTTCCCGCTGGGCTTCCGGCTGACCTGCTACTACTACCGCAAGGCGTACTACCGGGGCTTCTGGGCGTCGCCGTCGGCGTGCGCCGTCCCCGAGCCGCGCGGCAGTTACTCGGGCGAGACCCGGTTCCCGCTGATCATGCAGAACATCCACCGCTACTTCTTCTACTTCGCCGGCGTGGTGGCGGTGATCCTGTCCTGGGACGTGCTGATCGCGTTCCGCGACGAGCACGGCGCCTGGGGGCACATGGGGCTCGGCACCCTGGTGCTGCTCGCGAACGTGCTGCTGATCTGGGCGTACACGCTCTCCTGCCACTCGTGCCGGCACATCGTCGGCGGCAAGCTCAAGCACTTCTCCAAGCACCCGGTGCGCTACCGCTTCTGGGGCCTGGTCAGCCGGCTCAACGGTCGGCACATGGAGCTGGCCTGGGCCTCGCTGTTCAGCGTCGCGCTGGCCGATCTGTACGTGTACCTGGTCGCGAGCGGCGCCTTCGACGACCCTCGCTTCTTCTGAGTACCGGCTCGCCCCCCGAAGCCGGCGCACCTGCCCGACCCAGTACACCTGCCCAGCCCAGTACAGGAGTTGCCCTCGTGTCCGAAGTGGAACGTCATTCGTACGACGTGGTCGTGATCGGCGCGGGCGGCGCCGGGTTGCGGGCCGCAATCGAGGCCCGCATGCGTGGCATGCGCACCGCCGTCGTCTGCAAGTCGCTGTTCGGCAAGGCCCATACGGTGATGGCCGAGGGCGGCATCGCCGCCTCGATGGGCAACGTGAACTCGCAGGACAGTTGGAAGGTGCACTTCCGCGACACGATGCGTGGCGGCAAGTTCCTCAACCACTGGCGGATGGCCGAACTGCACGCCAAGGAAGCCCCGGACCGGGTCTGGGAGTTGGAGTCGTGGGGCGCGCTGTTCGACCGCACCGCGGACGGTCGGATCAGCCAGCGCAACTTCGGCGGCCACGAGTACCCGCGCCTGGCGCACGTCGGCGACCGCACCGGGTTGGAACTGATCCGCACCCTCCAGCAGCAGATCGTCGCCCTGCAACAGCAGGACGAGCGCGAGTTCGGCGACCCCGAGGCGCGGCTGAAGGTCTTCCAGGAGTGCACCGTCACCCGCCTGCTGACCGTCCCGGACGCCGGTTCGGACACCGGCAATCGCATCACCGGCGCGTTCGGCTACTGGCGCGAGTCGGGCCGCTTCACCGTCTTCGACGCACCCGCCGTCGTGCTCGCCACGGGCGGGATCGGCAAGGGCTTCAAGGTGACCTCGAACTCGTGGGAGTACACCGGCGACGGGCAGGCCCTCGCGTTGCTCGCGGGAGCGCCGCTGATCAACATGGAGTTCGTCCAGTTCCACCCGACCGGCATGGTCTGGCCGCCGTCGGTGAAGGGCATCCTGGTCACCGAATCGGTGCGCGGCGACGGCGGGGTGCTGCTCAACTCCGAGGGCAAGCGCTTCATGTTCGACTACATCCCGGACGTGTTCAAGGAGAAGTACGCGAAGTCCGAGGCCGAGGGCGATCGTTGGTACACCGACCAGGAGAACAACAAGCGCCCGCCCGAGCTGCTGCCGCGGGACGAGGTGGCGCGCGCGATCAACTCCGAGGTCAAGGCGGGCCGCGGCTCGCCGCACGGCGGGGTGTTCCTGACCGTGGTCGGCCGGATGGCGGGCGGCACCGAGGAGATCCGCCGCAAACTGCCGTCGATGTACCACCAGTTCAAGGAACTGGCCGACGTGGACATCACCGCCGAGGCGATGGAGGTCGGGCCCACCTGCCACTACGTGATGGGCGGGATCGCGGTGGACCCGGACACCGCGGCCACGCCGGGCGTGCTCGGCCTGTACGCGGCAGGTGAGGTCGCCGGCGGCATGCACGGCAGCAATCGGCTCGGCGGCAACTCGCTCTCCGACCTGCTGGTCTTCGGCCGGCGCGCGGGCGAGCACGCGGCGCGCTACGCCGAGGAGTTGGGCGAGGAGCGGCGCGAGGCCCCCCAGGAGCAGCTCGACGCCGCCGCCGCCGAGGCGCTGGCGCCGTTCGCCGTGGAGAGCGCGGAGAACCCGTACACGGTCCACCAGGAGCTCCAGCAGACGATGAACGACCTGGTCGGCATCATCCGCCGGGAAGGCGAGATGGCCGAGGCGCTGACCCGCCTGGAGGAGCTCAAGGCCCGCGCGGCCAAGGCCGGCGTGGAGGGCCATCGGCAGTACAACCCGGGCTGGCATCTGGCCCTGGATCTGCGGAACATGTTGTTGGTCTGCGAGTGCGTGGCGCGCTCGGCGCTGGAGCGCGAGGAGAGCCGCGGCGGGCACACCCGTGACGACTTCCCGGTGATGTCGGCCGAGTGGCGTCGGGTGGTACTCGCGTGCTCGATCGTCGACCCGGACGCGGAACACCTGTCCGTGACGCTGACCCGGAGCGAGGCCGTGCCGATGCGCGCCGACCTGATCGAGCTCTTCGAGCGCGACGAGCTGAAGAAGTACCTGACCGACGCAGAACTTCCCGGGGAGGACGGCTGATGTCCTACAAGGCGGACTTTCGCATCTGGCGCGGCGACGTCGACGGCGGCGAACTGCGCGACTTCAAGGTCGAGGTGAACGAGGGCGAGGTCGTCCTCGACATCATCCACCGCCTCCAGGCCACCCAGGCACCGGATCTCGCGGTGCGCTGGAACTGCAAGGCGGGCAAGTGTGGTTCGTGCAGCGCCGAGATCAACGGCCGACCCCGGCTGTTGTGTATGACGCGGATGAGCACGTTCGCGCCGGAGGAGGTGGTCACGGTCACCCCGATGCGCACCTTCCCGGTGATCCGCGACCTGGTCACCGACGTGTCGTTCAACTACGCCAAGGCCCGGCAGGTGCCCTCGTTCACGCCGCCGGCGGACCTGAAGCCGGGCGAGTACCGGATGCAGCAGGTCGACGTGGAACGCTCGCAGGAGTTCCGCAAGTGCATCGAGTGTTTCCTGTGCCAGAACACCTGCCACGTCATCCGAGACTTCGAGGACAACAAGCCGGCCTTCTCCGGCCCGCGCTTCCTGATGCGGATCGCCGAGCTGGACATGCACCCCCTGGACGTCGCGGACCGCCAGGAGGCCGCCCAGGACGAGCACGGCCTGGGCCTGTGCAACATCACCAAGTGTTGTACGGACGTGTGCCCGGAGAACATCCACATCACCGACAACGCGCTGATCCCGATGAAGGAGCGCGTGGCGGACCGCAAGTACGACCCGCTGGTCTGGCTGGGCAACAAGATCCGGCGACGGGGGTCCGGGGACTGACCGCCGGCCGAAAATCGTCGGCCCGCGCGGATGCCGGTGCGGCGCTCGCCGGCAGGGGTCGGGCCCACCGGAGCCCGACCCCTGCCGACCCGCCCGCTCCACGCGTCACGCGGCGCGTGACGGCGGCCCGGTTCACACGTTGAAGCGGAACTCCACCACGTCGCCGTCCTGCATGATGTAGTCCTTGCCCTCCATGCGGGCCTTGCCCTTGGTGCGGGCCTCGGTGCGGCTGCCGGTTTCGACCAGGTCGTCGAAGCCGATCACCTCGGCCTTGATGAAGCCGCGCTGGAAGTCGGTGTGGATCACGCCGGCGGCCTCGGGGGCGGTGGCGCCCTTGGCGACCGTCCAGGCGCGGGCCTCCTTGGGGCCGGCCGTGAGGTAGGTCTGCAGGCCCAGGGTGTCGAAGCCGACCCGGGCCAGGATCGACAGGCCGGATTCCTCCTGGCCCAGGCTCTGCAACAGTTCCAGGGCCTCGGCCTCGTCCAGCTCGATCAGCTCGGACTCGATCTTGGCGTCCAGGAAGATCGCCTCGGCCGGCGCGACCAGCTCGCGCAGCTCGGCCTTGAGCTCCTCGTTGACCAGCTCGTCCTCGTCGACGTTGAAGACGTACAGGAACGGCTTCGCGGTGAGCAGGTGCAGCTCGCGCAGCGGCTCGGGGTCCAGACCGGCGGCGAAGACCGTGGTGCCCGCCTCCAGCACCGCCTTGGCCTTCTCCACGGCGGCGGCCACCGCGACCTTGTCCTTCTGCAGGCGCGAGTCCTTCTGCAGACGCGGCAGGACCTTCTCGATCGTCTGCAGGTCGGCCAGGATCAACTCGGTCTCGATGATCTCCTTGTCGTCGACCGGCGAGATCTTGCCGTCGACGTGCACCACGTCCGGGTCGGTGAAGACCCGGATGACCTGGCAGATCGCGTCCGACTCGCGAATGTTGGCGAGGAACTTGTTGCCCAGGCCCTCACCCTCGGAGGCGCCGCGCACGATGCCGGCGATGTCCACGAAGTCGACCGTCGCCGGGATCTTCTTGGCCGATCCGAAGATCTCGGCCAGCTTGTCCAGACGCGGGTCCGGCACGCCCACCACGCCCACGTTCGGCTCGATGGTCGCGAACGGGTAGTTCGCCGCGAGCACGTCGTTCTTGGTCAGGGCGTTGAAGAGCGTCGACTTGCCGACGTTGGGCAGGCCGACGATTCCGATGGTGAGCGACAACTGGATTCCCTGGCTTCTCGGCGTTGGATGTGGCGCGCTGCGGACATACAAGCGCCTGTGGAAAGTGTAGGTGGTGGCCTGTGGCCAGTAGCATCCCTGGTTTCGTACGCCGGCCACTCAACGACGGGGACATCGATGAGCCGCACCTCGAACACCAGCCACAACCGCAGGCCGCTGATAGACGGTGTCCTGTGGGAGTCCAAGCCCATGCGGATCCTGTTGCTCACCGCGTTCATCCCGATCGCGATCGGCTTCTTCGACGTGGCGGGCCTCGGGCTGCCCACCGGCGCGGCCTTCGCGCTCTACGGCGGGCTCTGCCTCTTCATGTTCCTCGGCTTCGCGCTCTACCAGTACCGCAAGCTGTCCATCGGTCCGCAGGGCCTGGTCTTCCACGGCCTGTTCCGCACCCGCGGCCTGCGCTGGGAGGAGATCGCCGCGGTCGAGGTCAAGCTCAAGGTGAACGGCGGTGACACCCCGAGCTACGCGGTGGTGCGCTGCACGATGCGCCTCGGCGTCCGGAAGCAGCACACGATCAACTTCCTGGACCAGGCCATGCTGCCGTACCTGGCCGTCGACCTGCGCCGATACGCCGCCTTGCGGGGCATCACGGTGCATGTGCGGAGCACCGACGAGGTGGTCCGCACGGTGGATCTGGTGGAAAGCGGCGCCCAGGTGTGACCCCCGGACCCCGACCCCACCCGAATTCGTCGCCCGCGACCGCCACCAATCCCGACCGAACGAGCGTCCTCCCTGGTGAACCCCGAGGAATCGGGGCAGGAAACGGATCGGTCGAGGACGAGGTGAGCAGCGACCGGGCGGACGATTCGACACGGACGGGGTGAGGTTTTTCGTGTTCTTGGACGGGTTTGACCGCGATGCGGCAATACCTTGGGTCAATGGAACAGCGCAGCCGAGCGGGAGCGCGTCCCGTACCGACCCGGAACCCACCGAAACGGCCTCCCGTGCCGGCACCGGGACGAGGTGAGGCCGTGCGCCGTCGACCCGACCCGTCCACCCCGCCGCCGCCCGAACCGCCGGGGGCCGGCGGCGAGCAGGCCCGGGACCGGAGCGAGCATCGGCCCGCCCGGGCGCAGGCCCGACCGCGTCGCCCGGTCCCGCCGCGGCGGGCGAACGGCGTCCCGGGCGGCTCCCGCCCGTCCGGTGGCGGCCTCACCGTCGCCGGCGCGGCCGTGTTCGGCTTCGGCGGCACGCTGCTCGGCGGCCTCGTGGACCACCTGGCGACCGACGGGCTGGGCTTCGTGTTCGGGTTCGCGTTCCTGATCAGCTCGGTGTTCGTGGCCTGGAAGGTGCGCGCCCGGGACTGGCTCGCCGCGGTCATCACACCGCCGATCGCGTTCGCCGCGACCGTGCTGATCGTGAGCACGCTGCTGGGCGCCGACTCCCAGGAGGGTTACCTGACCCGGGTGGGCCTGGACCTGATCACCGCGCTGTCCTTCAAGGCGGGCCTGCTGTGGGGCGGTACGGCCCTCGCCGGCGCCGTCGCCCTGGTCAAGCGCCGGGCGGCCGACCAACCCTAGGACGGCGACCGACCACCCGGCGGGCCCGAGCACGGCGAAGGGCCTGTCCGATCCCTCGGACAGGCCCCGCACGCCACCCCGCGCCCGCCGCTCAGCCGTTGCGCAGGTCCCGGCGCAGCTCCTGCGGCAGCGCGAACTGCAAACGTTCCTCGACCGACCGGTGGATGTGCACGTCGTCGAAGCCGCGCTCGGCCAGCCACGCGAGCACGCCGTCCACGAGCACCTCGGGCACCGACGCGCCGGAGGTGACGCCGACCGTGCCGACCCCCTCCAGCCACTCGTCCTTCAGCTCCTCCGCGTAGTCGACCAGGTACGACGCCCGGGCGCCCGCCTCCAGCGCGACCTCGACCAGGCGCACCGAGTTGGAGGAGTTGGTCGAGCCGACCACGATCACCAGGTCCGACTCGGCGGCGATCTGCTTCACCGCGACCTGGCGGTTCTGCGTCGCGTAGCAGATGTCGTCGCTCGGCGGGTCGATCAGCAGTGGAAGCTTCTTGCGCAGCTCCTTGACCGTGGCGACGGTCTCGTCCACGGACAGCGTGGTCTGGGAGAGCCAGGCCACCCTGGAGGGGTCGCGCACCTCGACGTTCGCGACGCCCTCGGGGCCGTCCACCAGGTGGATGTGATCGGGCGCCTCACCGGCGGTGCCGATCACCTCCTCGTGCCCCTCGTGGCCGATCAGCAGGATGTCGTAGCCCTCCTCGGCGAAGCGCACGGCCTCCTTGTGCACCTTCGTCACGAGCGGGCACGTGGCGTCGATCGTACGCAGCGAACGGGCCGCCGCCTCCTCGTGCACCACGGGAGCCACACCGTGGGCGGAGAAGACGACCGTGGCGCCCTCGGGCACCTCCGCCGTCTCGTCCACGAAGATCGCGCCGCGCTTCTCCAGCGTCTCGACGACGTATTTGTTGTGCACGATCTGCTTGCGCACGTATACCGGCGCACCGTACAGATCGAGGGCCTTCTCGACGGTCTCGACGGCTCGGTCGACGCCCGCGCAGTAGCCCCGGGGGGCGGCGAGCAGGACGCGGCTGGTTGACGACATGGATCCATCGTACGGGCGGTCCGCCGGTGATCCACCTGGGTCCGCGCGGCGAAGCGCGCGTAATAGGGTCCTTGGTCGGAGCCGATCTTCGACCCGGCCCGCCCACGCCGTCCACGGGAAGACGTCGGATGCCCTTCAGCTCAGCGGAACGGCCCGGAAGCGACACCTCCCGCCGATCGGGGCCCGCCAAGCGGCGCCGGGTGAGCTGGGATCTGCTGCGGGTGGCCTTCGTGGCGCTGGTGTTGTTGTTCCACGGCACCTACCTGGCCCGGCAGTGGCATCCCGAACTGGCCGCCCGGCCGTTGGTCTTCCCGTACCAGTTGGGCGCGAGCCTGCTCCTGGTCGTCTCCGGCTACTTCGCGGCGGTCTCGCTGCGCAAGGGCGACGTGGTGCGCTGGTGGGTGGGCCGGATGGCGCGGATGTTGCCCGCCTTCCTGGTCGGCGTCCTGGGCACCTCGCTGTTCCTGCGGCTGTGCGCGCCGCCGGGCTGGTACGCGCCGAGCCTGCCCGACGTGCTCGCCAATCTGGCCATGTTGTGGAACTGGAAACCGCAGTCGTACACCTATGTGGACGCGGCCTATTGGACGATTCCGCTGCAACTGTTGTGGTTCACCGCGATCTTCGCGCTGTGGCGCAGCAGGCGGGTGCACGGTGACGGGACGGTACGCACGCTGTGGCTGGTGTTGTGCCTCGAACTGCTCCTGCTGCCGATCCGGCTGCACCTGCAATCGGAGGCGTTCCGCACGCTCTACGACGGGTTCGGGCTCTATCGGGTGCACCTGTTCGCGGCCGGCATCGGCGTGCATCTGTGGTCGCGGGGCCGGATCCGCGGCCCGCACGCGGTGTTCCTGCTCGGCTCGTGCTCGTTCCTGCACCTGTGCCAGACCCGGCACGCGTCCTGGACGGTGGGGCTGGCACTGGGCATCGGCGCGATCTGCCTCGCGGCGCTGGGCCCGGACTGGGACCGGTTCCTGCCCGCGTGGGTGGGCCGGGTCGCGCAGTGGACGGCCGGCATCACCTACGCGATGTATCTGGTGCACCAGTCGATCGGCTACGTGGTGATGCGTCGGCTGCAGGACCACGGTGTCGGCGCGTCGGGGCAACTGCTGGCGTTGGCGGTGCTCGCGGTGCTGCTCGGCTGGCTGCTCACGGTGTTGGTGGAGCGCCCGGCGCATCGCGCGATCATGCGCGGCTTCGACCGGTTGCGGCCGACGTCCTGACGGCGGGTCCCCCTGCCCGCACCTCGCCGGATCCGCCCGGCACGCTCAGAGCGAGTATTCGGCGAAGAACGCCCACATCAGTTCACCGGCCGAGATCTCCTGGTTGATCCGGCCGAACCCGCGCACCTCGGTGCCCGCCGCGCCCGGCCAGGTGTGCCCCGCGTCGGACTGCGTGTACAGGATCACCGCCGCGCCGCCCGCGCAGCCGGTGTACGCGGTGCGCTCGACGTGGCGGGACACCCGAGTGCGCACCGGCGTGCTCGGACAGTCGTCGATCGTGGCCCAGCGTCGCGCCGCCTCGGTCACCGGATAGGTCCAGCGCGACGCGATGCCGCCCTCGTACGGGTTGGCCTGGTCGGCCAGGCCGTGGAAGGTCAGCACCGGGACGGGTCGGATCGGCCGACACGGCGCCGGCCGGGCGCCGTCGGTGCCGTCCGCACGCAGACCCGCGACCGGGGCGATGGCCGCTATCCGCCGACTGAGCGTGCAGCCGAGCAGCGAGGTCATCCGGGCGCCGCCGGAGAACCCGGTCGCGTACACGCGCCGATCGTCCAGGCACAACGAGCGGTCCAGCGCGTCCAGGGTGGCGCCCACGAACCCGACCTCGTCCCGGCCGCCGACCGCGGCCGGATGTCCGCCGTACAGCGGCACGCCGGGGATGTTCCAGGCCCGCCCCTCGGCCGAACCGGGATAGCCCAGGCCGCCCTCCGGGACCGCGACGACGAAGCCGTAACGCTCGGCGGTCGCCCCCATCCCGGTGATCGCCATCTGCGCCCGGCCGGTGCTGTTGCTGCCGTGCAGGTTGAGCACCAGCGGTCGCGGGGCGGTGCCGTCGTAGCTCTGCGGGACGTACGCCTGGACCCGGTAGGTCTCGCCGGAGAAGGACACCGGGACGGTCACCCAGCCCTGCCGGTCCCGCCCGGTGCACCCGGTGTCCGCGGCGGCGGCCCCGGCGGTCGCGCCCGGATCGGTCTGGCGGGCGGTCAGCCGGGCCAACGCGAACACCGCGAGCACCGCGGCGACGGCGGCGAACACCGTGAATATCCGGCCCACTCGCACATCCACACTCCGGATTCCCGCCACAGCCACCCCACCCTCGTTCGGCGATCCGGGTCCGGATCCGGTTCA
This sequence comes from Embleya sp. NPDC059213, assembly GCF_042754445.1. NCBI lineage: Bacteria > Bacillati > Actinomycetota > Actinomycetes > Kitasatosporales > Streptomycetaceae > Embleya > Embleya sp. NPDC059213. Next base: position 131,475 of record NZ_JBHZAV010000005.1, on the reverse strand, counting down.
TTTCGGTAAATATCTCGCAGCCGTGAATGCGCCGCAGCGGAAATACGTCGCCGCGCGAAACATGTCTCCGAACTCCGACGCTCGCGAACCGTGAAAGGTTGCCTCATGCGGCGACCTCTCGGCACGTAGAGTTGTCCGCCATGACCGGGACCCGCATCGTCGTCGGCGCCGCGATCCTCCACCGAGGACGCGTACTGGCCGCGTGCCGCAGCGCGCCGGCCGAGTTGGCGGGGGGTTGGGAGTTCCCCGGCGGCAAGGTCGAACCGGGCGAGAGCGAGTCCGCCGCGCTGGTGCGCGAGTGCCACGAGGAGCTCGGCGCGACCGTGCGACCGGTTCGCCGACTGCCCGGGGCCTGGCCGCTGGCCCGGGGGTATGTACTGCATGTGTGGCTCGCCGACCTGGTCGCGGGCGAGCCTCGGGCGCTCCAGGACCACTCGGCGCTGCGCTGGCTGGGTCCGGACGAGGTGTCCGGCCTGGCCTGGCTGGCACCGGATCGCCCGGCGGCCGAACTGGTCGCGATCGAATTGCACGGGCACGACGCACGGGACGCACGGCAGCCGGCGATGCGTCCGGGGGCGGCTCGGCCGTACCCGGGGGCCGGGCTTGAGAACGTGATCAACCGGGAAAACGGTCCGGAGTAGCAGCGACAAAGGAATCCGCCGTCCATGGAGCAGCGCCCAGAAGCCGATCGGAATCCGGGGGACCCGACCCGGCGCTCCTCGGTGCCCGGTTCCCTGTTCGACCTCGTCCCGTCGGCCACCTGGGTGCTGGACGCCGAGGGCCGGATCGTGATGTGGAGCGCCGCCGCCGAGCAGTTGTTCGGCTATCGGCGCGAGGACATCCTCGGCGCCAACGCGGTCGACCTGATGCATCCGCCGTTCACCGCCGCGCAGCAGGCGGCCACCGAACACGCGGTCGCGGGCGCGGACGTCTTCGCCGGCTCGTACACGATGCGCCGCGGCGACGGCACGCTGTGCACGGTCGAATCGCGCTCGGCGTTCGCCGAGGACCTGGCCGGGAACCGCTTCGTCCTGATCACCTCGATGGACTCGACGGTGGTGCGCAAGGTCGAGGCCGACCTGGCGATCCGCGAGGCGCTCTTCGACCAGTCGCCGATCGGCGTGGGCATCTTCGACGCCGACCTGCGCTACGTCGCGGTCAACGACGCGCTCGCCGCGATCAACCGGCTGCCCGTCGCGGAGCACATCGGGCGCCGGCTCGAAGAGGTCCGCCCCGGGATGGACACCGAGCGGGTGCGCACGATCCAGCTCCGGGTCCTGGAGACCGGCGAACCGGTGGTCGACTCACGAATCTTCGGCCCGATCCCCACCGACGGCACCCCGCGCACCGTGTGGTCGATGTCGTACAACCGGCTGGAGGCGCCGGGCGGCCGGATCCTGGGCATCAGTTGTTCGCTGATCGACGTGACCGAGCGGCACTACGCGATGGTCAAGGTGGACGCCGCGCGCAAGCGGCTCGCGCTGCTGAACGAGGCCGGCACCCGGCTCGGCGCCACCTTGGACGTGCCTCGGATCGCCGAGGAGCTGACCGCGTCGGTGGTGCCCGGCTTCGCCGACCTGGCCGCCGTGGACCTGCTGGAGGCGATCGTGCGGGGCGAGGAGATCCCGCCCGGCGCGCACGCCGAGAAGGCCCGCCTGCAACGGGTCGCCTCGCGCGGCGCGCGCCCGGGGCGCTACACCGACGAGCTGCTCCACCAGGGCAGCACGCTGGTCTACGCGGCCGACTCGACCTTCGGCCGCTGCCTGCGCACGGGCGGGTCGTACCTGATGCGCAATGTGCAGGACGACATGTACGACGAGCTGATCCACGACCCCGGCCGGGCCGAGGCCGCCCGGGCGCTGGGTCTGCACACGATGATCGTGGTCCCGCTCAGCGCCCGCGGGGTGGTGCTCGGCACGATGCTGCTCGGGCGCGGCGAGGGCCGGCCCTCGTTCGATCCGGACGACCTGACGCTGGCCACCGAACTGGGCGCGCGGGCGGCGGTGTCGGTGGACAACGCGCGGCTGTACCACCACCAGCGGGAGACCGCGGTGATGCTCCAGCGCAGCCTGCTGCCGCAGAACCTGCCGGAGTTGCCGGGCATCTCGGTCGCCCACCGATACCTGCCGGGCAGTTCGGTGACCGAGGTGGGCGGCGACTGGTACGACGTGATCCCGCTGTCCGGCGGGCGGATCGGGCTCGTGGTCGGCGACGTGATGGGGCACGGCGTGCACGCGGCGGCGGTGATGGGCCAACTGCGCACCGCGGTGCGCACGCTCGCGGGCCTGGAACTGCCGCCGGCCGAGGTGCTCGGGCACCTGGACGACATCGTGGTGGGGCTCGGGGAGTTGCACTACGCGACGTGTGTCTACGTGGTCTACGACCCGGTGGCACGGACCTGCGAGTTCGCCAGCGCGGGCCACATGCCGCCGGTGCTGGTACCGGCGGGCGGGCGGCCTCGGGTGATCGACAACCCGCCCGGCACGGTGCTGGGCGTGGGCGGCCTCGGCTTCGAACAGGGTGATTTCACGGTCGAGTCGGGCAGCACGCTGGTGCTGTACACCGACGGTCTGGTGGAGACCCGGGACCGCTCCCTGGACGTGGGCATCGACCTGTTGTGCGAGGCCGTGGCGGGGCCGCCGGACACCCTGGAGCGGATCGCCGACCAGATCCTCGCCGACGTCCACGAGGAGCCCGGCTTCGACGACGTGGCCCTGTTGGTGGCCCGCCTGGACGCGCTCGCCGAGGATTCGGTGGCCTCGTGGTGGCTGCCGGCCGAACCCGCCGTGGTCTCCCGCGCCCGGGAACTGAGCCGCAAGACCCTCACCGAGTGGGGCCTGGACGCCCTGATCGACATCACCGAGCTGCTGGTCAGCGAACTGGTCACGAACGCGCTCCGGTACGGCGCCGGCCCGATCCGGCTCCGCCTGCTGCGCGGCCGGGCGCTGCTGTGCGAGGTCGCCGACGCGGGCACCACCCTCCCGCGCATGCGCGAGGCCGACGACACCGACGAGGGCGGTCGCGGGCTGCAACTGGTCAACCAACTCGCCGAACGCTGGGGCAGCCGAAAGGCCGGCCACGGCAAGACGGTCTGGTTCGAACTCCCTTTGCCGGAGTAGGCGTTGCCGACCGGACCGCAACAACCGAGGGGTCCCGGCCGCTCCGCGAAGCAGCCGGGACGTCTCGCGGTCTACCGGGCGATGTCCCGGCGGCGCCGCCGATGCACCAGCCGGATACCACGCGCCGTGTCGAGAGCGAGTCGGAGCGCTCCCAGCCCCACCGACATCTCTCCACCGTGCGCCTTCACGAAGTCCGCCATCACCATGAGCATTTCCATGAGTCCGTCCACTCCCCTGGGTAGCTGCGGCGCCATCTGCCGCTGCCCCCTGTGTAGGCGGGCGGCGGGCCGTCCCGAAGCGCCGTCGGACAGCGGTCGGACGGCACCGCGCAGACCTGCGTGAACTGCGGACGTCCCGGCGATGCCGGGACGTCCGACCGGACACCGCTCCGGACACGCTCTAGGCTCGGAGGCGGCCGCTGGGGGGAGTACTACATGGCGTCGGGCTTCGGCGAAGTGGACACCAACGCACCGGACACGGCGCGGGATCTGGCCGCGCGACTCCGGAACACCGCCCGGCACGCGGGCTTTGTGGGCGTGCGGGAGTTGGCCGCCGCCACCGGAATCGGGCGCTCCACCATCTCGGATGCGTTGACCGCCAGACGTGTCCCGACCTGGCCGACGATCGCCACCCTGTTGCGCGGGTGTGGTGTCGCGCCGGATGGGACCTGGGCCACCGCCCATGAGGCGGCCAGAGACGCGGTGGAGGAACGAAAGCGCGCGGCCAGAGGCGACGGGCGCGGTGGCGGCGAAGCCCGGGAGGAGCCGCCATCCGCGCCACCGGGGCCCGGCACCTTCTCCATCCGCCCGCCCTACGGGGAGCTTCCGCCTCGAGTACGCGGACGCGAGGGTGTGGTCGAGCTACTGCGGACCCGGTTGGCGCAGGGCGAGAACCGGCCCCAGATCCTGTACGGCATGGGCGGCTGCGGCAAGACCACGCTGGCGCTGGACCTGGCCCGACACGCACGGGACCGCGGGTATCGCGTGTTCTGGTTGTCCGCCTCCACCTCCGATCGACTGGTCACCGGTATGCGGGAGATCGCCCGGGAACTGGGCGCCGCACCGGAGGCCGTCGAGGCGGCGTGGTCGGGACGGACCAGCGCCACAGACCTGGTATGGCACGCACTGGACACGGCGGAGCAGCCCTGGCTGTTGGTGATCGACAACGCCGATCAGCCGGCGTGGCTGGCCGCCGCGAACGGTGTCCCCGGCGACGGCACCGGATGGCTGCGGTCCGGTCGGGCCGGCATGACGGTGGTGACCTCCAGGGTCGGCAGCCCCGGTGTCTGGGGCCAGGAGGCGGACACCCATCGGGTCGAGGTGTTGGCCTCCGCCGACGGGCGGGACGTGCTGTTGGACCTCGCCGGGGCAGCGGGGACTCCGGCGGACGCGCTGGTGCTCGCCGAGCGACTCGACGGACTGCCACTGGCCTTGAAGTTGGCCGGCTCCTACCTGGCTCGCTCGGCCCGCGGTGCGGGACTGCTGCGACACCGCGGCCACCGTCCGGACGGCAGATTGCGAAGCTTCGCCGCGTACACCGAGGCGCTGGGAGAGGCCGGGGCAGGGTTCCTCGACCAAGGCGGCCACTGGCAGCCGGAGGATGTCGACACGGAGCACCTGCATCGACGCCTGGTGGGACGCACCTGGGAAATGTCGCTGGATCTGCTGGAGGAGCAGCAGCTACCCGAGGCCCGACATCTGATGCGAATCCTGTCCTGTGGTGCGTCCGTACCGTTCCCGGTCGAGCTTTTGGATCCCGACGTGCTGCGGGAGGTGGTGGGGCAACCGACCGGGGTCGACCCCGAGTGGGATCGCGCGGACCGGGCCCTGGAGGCGTTGGTCGATCTCGGGCTGATCGATGTCGTCGACATCGAACCGCACGGCGCGACGGGTGCGCACGAGCCGATTCCCTGCCTGGTCGTCCACCGCCTGGTCCTGGAGGCCAATGCGTTGCGGCTGGGCGATCGCCCGAGCAAGGAACGCTCGGCGATCTGGCGCGCCGTCGCGCGGATCCTGGAACAGGGTGCCGTGCCCGCCCCCGAACAACCGGACAACTGGACGTGGTGGAGGCTGCTGGCTCCGCACATCGTCGCGGCTCTCACCGCGGCTCCCCACGTCGACGAGAGCGAGGGCGAGGACGGCGAGACGCTACCGGCGTTGCTGAAGGCGGGATTGCGCACCTACACCTTCTACAACTTCGCCTCCCTCGACGGTGACGACGACTTGGCCCGGCTCCTGCTCCGGCGCGGCGTGATCCTCTCCCCCACCCACCCGGTGCGGTTGTCCATCCGCCACCGTGCGGCGCTCAGCCTGCTGGGCGGCGAGGAGGAACTGGCCGAGTACGAGGATGTATTGGCCCATCAAATCGCCTGCCAGGGTTCGGATCACCCGGAAACACTGATCACCCGCCACAACGTCGTCCTCTCCCGCCGGGCCTGTGGTCGGACGTCCGAGGCCGAGGTGGAGGCCGCGCTTCGGGAAGTCCTGGCGGACCGGCGCCGGGTATTGGGGCCCAACGACCCGTTCACGTTGATCACCCACGATGCGCTCGCCGCTCCGATCACGAGCACGAACGACGCAGAGGGCCGAGACAGGGCGGAGTATCGGGCGCCGATCGAGCGCGAGGAAAGCCTGTCGCCGGAGAATCACCGATTCCTGCCGCTGAACAATCGACATCGGAGGGCGCACGCCCTGGACGCCGCCGAACGATGGTCGGAGGCCGAGGCCGAATACCGGTCGGTCCTGGCGGATTTGGAGTCGTCCGGAGGCCGGGAGACGACGCTGTACCGGGACCTGTCCCGTTGTCTGGCGAACAACCTCACCCGACAGGAGCGCTACCCGGACGCTCTCGCGATGATCGACGGGGCCCTCGCCTGGTTCGACGGGAGCGATGAGGAGCACACGCCGACGACCGTGTCCGCCCTGGCGCTGCGCCACGAGCGGGGAGATCTCCTGCGCCGTTGCGACCGAGCGCCCGACGCGGTGCGGGAGATGCGCGCGGTGTTGCGGGAACGGCTTCGCACGGTGGATCCCGGGGATTCCCGGGTGTTGTCCGAACGCCACACCCTCGCCCACGTGCTCGACGATCTCGGGCGACACGGCGAGGCGCAAGACGAGCTTCGCGTCGCGGTCGATCACTATGTCGAGATCCTGGGCGGCCGGGACGAGATCACCCGAACCGCGACCTTCTGCCTGGCCTGGATGTTGCACACGCACGGGGACAAGGGTGCGGCGCTGGAACTGTACGAGCGGGTCCTGGAGGCCGAGACCGCCGAACTCGGTGCGGATCACGCCGACACGCTGATGACCGGTTTCCGGCGCGACCAGTGCCGCCTCGACGCCGGGTTGCTCTCGGCTCCGGATGCCGCCGTGGCGTTCGAGCGCACCCTGCTCGCCCTGACCCCGAGGCTCGGGGACGAGCACCATTGGGTCCATTGCGTTCGGAGCGCGCTCGCGACCGTGCGCGAGGGGGAAGCGGTGGCCGATCCCGGGCCGTCGGCCGTCGGGTGAATCGCTCCGGTGGCAGGCGCGCCGGTTAGCCTCTGGGGATGGCTCTGACTACTTCTGCGGACGCGCCTCTGCCGGTGGCCGAGATTTCTCGGTTGATCGGGGGGTGGATCGATCGGCTCGGGGACGTTTGGGTGGAGGGGCAGATCACCCAGCTCAGTCGGCGGCCGGGGGCCGGGGTGGTGTTCATGACGCTGCGCGATGCCGAGCACGACGTGTCGATCTCGGTGACCTGCTACCGCAAGGTGTTCGACGCCGTCGGGGACATCGTGACCGAGGGTTCGCGGGTGGTCGTGCACGCGAAGGCGGATTGGTATCGGGCGCGCGGGACGTTGTCGTTGCGGGCCGCGGAGATCCGGCCGGTGGGGATCGGCGAGTTGTTGGCGCGGCTGGAGCAGCTCAAGCGGGCGCTCACCGCCGAGGGGCTGTTCGATCCGCGGCACAAGCAGCCGCTGCCGTTTCTGCCGCATCGGGTCGGGCTGGTCTGTGGGCGGGCCTCGGCCGCCGAGCGGGACGTGTTGGAGAACGCCAAGCGGCGTTGGCCGGCTGTGCGGTTCGCGGTGCGCAACGTCGCCGTGCAGGGGGTGAGCGCGGTGTCCCAGGTGGTCGCGGCGATCCGCGAGTTGGACGCCGACCCGGACGTCGACCTGATCGTGGTGGCCCGGGGCGGCGGCAGCGTGGAGGACCTGTTGCCGTTCTCCAGCGAGGAGTTGGTGCGGGTCGTCTTCGCGTGCGCGACGCCGGTGGTGAGCGCGATCGGGCACGAGCCGGATTCGCCGCTGCTGGACCTGGTGGCCGACTACCGGGCCTCCACGCCCACCGACGCCGCGAAGCGGATCGTGCCGGACATCCGCGAGGAGTTGCACCGGGTGCATCAGGTGCGCGATCGCGGGAGGTTGGCGCTGCGCGCCCGGTTGGAGCGGGAGTACCAGGGTCTGCGGGCCGCCCGTTCGCGGCCGGTGCTGGCCGATCCGCAGCGCATGGTGGACCTGCGCGCGGAGGAGGTGGCCGCGCTCGTGGAGCGTTCCCGGCGCACCCTGCGGCACCTCCTGGACCACGCCGCGAGCGACCTCGCGCACACCCGCGCGCGGGTCGTCGCGCTCTCCCCCGCGGCCACCCTGGAGCGCGGCTACGCGGTGTTGCAGCGGGCGGACGGGCACGCGGTCCGCGATCCCGCCGAGGTGGCGGCCGGCGATCGGCTGACCGCCCGCGTCGCGGCCGGACGCTTCGACGTGGTCGTCCCGAAGGACTGATCAATTGACCCGTTCGTATGACAAGTGGGGATGTCTCACCCGATCGGCGGCGAAAACGGCTTAGTTTGCGCGTGTGTTGCGTCATCTGCTCGCCGCGTCCGCACTGTTGATCACCGGCGTCGCCACGTCCTCCGTGGCCGCCGCCGACGACTCGCCCGCGCGGTGGAATCCGTCAGCCGCCGACTCCTACGTCAACTACGTCGCGCCCAGGGACCCGTTGCCCCCCGACGGGCCGCCGGGCGCCTCGCCCGAGGTGCGCGAACACGCGCTCGCGGCCGAGCAGCGGGCCCGGCACTACGATCGCAAGTTCGCCGCGGGCAACCCGGCCCCCGCCCGCCGGCTCGCCCGCGCCGAGGCGATCGCGGCCCGCACCGGCACGAGCCCGCGCGCGCAGGCCGGCGCCGCGCCGCAGGACGCGCGGCTGCTGACCGTCCTGGTGGAGTTCAACGACAAGGCCGACGACGACTTCTCGGGCTTCGAGCGGCCGGCCGGCATCGCCGATCCGACCTGCGTGACCGAGCCGCCCGGCACGGTCAAGAACGGCCCCAGGCACAACCTGCTGCCCGATCCGGCGATCGGCGGGCAGGACAACAACACGCTGTGGGTCGAGGACTTCGACCGCGCCCACTACGAACGCATGCTCTACTCCGAGCGGGGCATCACCGAGCGGGTCCGGCCCGACCTGACCGGCCCGGACGGCCGACCCGGCGTCGACCTCGCGGGCCTGACCATGCGCAACATGTACCGCGAGATGTCGCACGGCGCGTACTCGATCGGCGGCGAGGCGGCCGGCTGGGTGGGCGTCCCGCACTCGGAGGCCTGGTACGCCGCGGGCCACTGCGGCGCGATCCGTCAGGACAACAGCGGCAGCCCGGACAACCCGCGTGGCGTACGGCAGTTCGTCACCGACGCGGTGGACGCGCTGGCCGCCGCCCGGCCGGACTTCCCGTGGTCCGACTACGACCGGGAGGACCCGGGCGACGCCGACAACGACGGCGACACCCGGGAGCCCGACGGCGTGATCGACCACCTCGTGCTGGTGCACGCGGGCAAGGACAAGTCGGCCGGCGGCGGCGCCGAGGGCACCTACGCGATCTGGGCGCACGCGAGCACCGTGCTGCGCGGACACACGATCCCGGGCACCGACCTCAAGGTGGCGAACTACATCGTCCAGCCCGAGGACTCCGGAGTGGGCGTGTTCGCCCACGAGTTCGGCCACGACCTGGGCCTGCCCGACCTCTACGACAACTTCAGCGGCGGCGAGACCGACGTCGACTTCTGGGATCTGATGTCCTCCGGTTCGCACGCCGGGCCGCTGTTCCAGGGCATGCCCACGCACCTGGGCGCGTGGTCGAAGTACGTGCTGGGCTGGATCGATCCGGCGGTGATCCCGGTCGGCGGCGGCGCGCGCACCGTGCTGCTCGGCGCCGCCGCCGACCCGCGGGCGGGCACCCGGGACGCGGTTCGGGTGAACCTGCCGAACGAGACGATCCGGATCGGCACCCCGCACAGCGGCGCGAACATGTGGTACTCGGAGCGGGATCAGGAATGGTCCGACACCCGGATCGTCCGCGACCTGGCGGTGCCCGCCGGCGGCTCCGCGACCTTCTCGATGTGGAACGACTACACCATCGAACAGGACTGGGACTTCGGCTTCGTCGAGGCATCCGTCGACGACGGTGCGACCTGGACCCAACTCGCCGTGCACGACGACGCGGGCACCCTGGTCAGCACCCCGCCCGACTATCCCGACCCCAACCGCAACCTCGCCGAACTGCACAAGGTCAACGGCCTCACCGGCGACACCAAGGGATGGCGACACGACCACGTGGACCTGACCCCGTACGCGGGTCGGACGATCAAGTTGCGCCTGGACCTGAACACCGACGCCGCGTTCATGGAGAAGGGCTGGTTCGCCGACGACTTCGCGCTCACCGACGGCACCGGCACGGTGTGGTCCGACGACGTGGAGAACGGCGACAACGGCTGGACCCCGGTCAAGGGCACCGGCACGGTGACCCGCGGGGCGGGCTGGGGCCGCACCTCCGGACGGGTCGAGCGCGAGCAGTACTACCTGATGGAGTGGCGCGCGCCGGTCGGCTTCGACCGGGGCCTGAACTTCGCGTACACCACGGAGCACAGCGACCCGCGCGGTGTGCGGGTACGCCGGTTGAGCTACGACGTGCCCGGCATGCTGGTGTGGCTGCGCGACGCCGAGTATCAGAACAACGGCGTGAACTTCAATCTGAGCGCGCCGCCCAGCTACGGCGCCAAGGGGCAGACGCTGCTCGTGGACGCGCATCCCGATCCGCGCCGGTGGACCGGCGAGGCGGGCGAGCACCATCAGGTCAAGGGCAACCCCCGGAAGAACCTGGAGAGCCGGGCCCAGTCCGCGGACGCCGCGTTCGGCTTCCTGCCCACACCGGCGTTCGGCGCGTGCCACGGCAACGGCGCGTGGTGTCAGGACTTCGCGGCCCGCGAACCGGTGCGTGTGTTCGGCGACGAGCGCGGCTGGGCGCCGGGGGTGGAGTACGTCGACGGCGCGCCGGTGGACCGCTTCACCGACGGGTCCACCGTGGTGCCCGCGCGCGGTCCGTACAGCACCCGGGTGGTCACGCCGGACGGTGCGCCGGATCCGGCGCACCACGGCGTGCCGTACAAGGGGTCCGTGCTCGGTACCGGGGATCCCGGTCCCGACCTCGCCTACGGCGCCTCGGCCACGCTGATCGGGCCGCTCTCGCGGGAGCGTCCCGAGCAGGGGGCCGCCGTGCGGATCACCTCCGCCCGGCCGTGATCCGCACGCGGGTCCGACGCCGGCCAGGGCCTAGGCTGGCGGCATGAGCGAGCAGACCGCATCCGCGCCGGACGAGGCACCGGCCTACGAGCAGGCCCGCGACGAGCTGATCGAGGTCGTGCGCCGCCTGGAGACCGGCGGCATCACCCTGGAGGAGTCGCTGGCCCTGTGGGAGCGCGGCGAGCAGCTCGCCGTGGTGTGCGAGCAGTGGCTCGACGGCGCCCGGGCCCGGCTGGACGCGGCGGTCCGCGCCGAGCGCGCGGAGGCCGGGACGGACGGGTCCGACCCGGACGACTGAGCGAACGAGGGACGAACGACAGAAGGGGCGCTCCCGAGTTCGGGAGCGCCCCTTCCGGTTCACCCGACCACCGTCAACGGATGATCGGGCGTGCGGCTACTTCTGAGCCGGCAGGATCCAGACCACCGCACCGGAGTTGCCCGGCAGCGGAAGCACCGGCAGCGCGGTCACGCCGTAGCCCTTGTCGAAGCCCGGGTTGCCCGTGCCCAACTCGGAGCCGTGGAACAACTTGCCGAAGCTGTCCCGGTCCAGCGAACCGTCCGCCTTGGTGACCTTGGTCGTGTACGGGCCCTTGGCCGGAACCACGGTCGAGCCGTAGCGGTCCTTGGGCACCACACGGCCCTTGTACAGCTCGGTGCCCGGCGCCCAGCCGAGCGTGTCGGTGAACAGCGTCACCGGCTCCTGCGCCTTGATCGAGGTGCAGTAGACGGTGCCGGGGATGCAGTCCGTGAACGGCGCCGTCTTGATGAAGCCGAACGCCGCGTTCGCGGCCTGCGGCCGGCTCGGGAGGTTGGCGAACACGTTGCGCTTCTCGATGTTCGCCACGTTCGGATCCGGCTGCGGGAACTGCGCCTTGGCGTCGCCCGTGTAGCGCAGCGGGTCCGGGTGCGAGTCGACGATCAACAACTCGCCCTTGGGGCCCCACGAGGGCCCGTTGTCGATGTTGAAGTTGACGCCGTTGTTCTGGTACTGGTTGTCGCGCAGCCACACCAGCATGCCCGGCGCGTTGTACGGGACGCGGTTGGTCTTGCCGTTCGCGCCCGAGGTGTACGCGTACTTCAGACCCTCGTCGAAGCCGGACAGGTTGCGCCACTCCAGCAGGTAGTACTGCTCGCGCTCGAAGGTGCCGCTGGTACGACCCCAGCCGTTGCCGCTGGTGATCGCGTTGGTGCCCTTGATCGCGGTCCAGCCGTTGTCACCGCTCTCGACGTCGTCCGACCACACCGCGGTGGTGCCGTTGGTGAGCGAGAAGTCGTCGGCGAACCAACCCTTCTCCATGAACGCCGCATCGGTGTTCAGGTCCAGGCGCAGCTTGATGTTCTGGCCCGCGAACGGGGTCAGATCGACGTTGTCGTGCCGCCAGCCGCCACTGTCACCGGTCAGACCGTTGGTCTTGCGGAAGGTGGCCAGGTTCTTGGTCGGGTCCGGGTAGTCCGCCGGCGTGGTGACCAGCTTGCCCGACTCGTCCTTGACCGCGAGCTGCTTCCAGGTGGCACCGTTGTCGGTGGACACCTCGACGAAGCCGAAGTCCCAGTCCTGCTCGATGACGTAGTCGTTCCACATCCAGAACTTCACGTCCGAGCCGGCGGGCACCGCGATGTCGCGCTCGATCCGGATGTCGGACCAAGCCTGGTCCTGACCGGAGTACCACATGTTCTGACCGCCGTGCGGCGCGCCGACCTTGACCTGCTTGTTCGGCAGGTTCACCCGGATACCCCGCGAGGTGCCCTTGGGCGTCTTGGCGGCCTGTCCCAGGGTGGCGACCTTGGGACGGTCACCGACCTTGATCACGTCCGGGGTCAGCCAACCGAGCGCGTACTTGTCCCAGATGCCCATGTGCGCGGGCTGCGACTGGAACAGCGGACCGGTGTGCGAACCGGCCGACATCAGGTCCCAGAAGTTCAGGTCCGTCTCGCCGGCGCTGAAGTTGTCGTACAGGTCGGGCAGGCCCAGGTCGTGGCCGAACTCGTGGGCGAACACGCCCACTCCCGAGTCCTCGGGCTGCACGATGTAGTTGGCGATCTTGATGTTGCTGCCGGGCACCTGGTGGCCGAAGAGCACGGTGCTCGCGTGCGCCCAGATCGAGTAGGTGCCCTCGGCGCCGCCGCCGGCCGACTTGTCCTTGCCCGCGTGCACCAGGACCAGGTGGTCCACCACGCCGTCGGGCTCCTGGGTGTTGCCGTCGTGGTCGGCGTCGCCCGGGTCTTCCTTGTCGTAGTCCGACCACGGGAAGTTCGGCTGCTGCTTGGCCAGCTCGTCGACCGCGTCGATCGCCAGCTTCTGCGCGCCGAGCGGGTTGTCCGGGCTGCCGCTGTTGTCCTGCCGCGCGTTGCCACAGGCGCCCGCGCCGTACCAGGCCTCGGAGTGCGGCGCCTTGACCCACGGCGTCGCCTCGCCGGAAACCGAGTACTTTCCGGCCGACATCTCTTCGTACATGTTGCGCATGGTCTGGCCCGCGAGGCTGATGCCCGGCTTGCCGTCCGGCCCCGTGAGGTCGGTGCGCATGCGCTGGGTGATGCCGTCCTTGGAGTACAGCATCTTGTTGAAGTGGGTCTGGTCGAAGTTCGGCACCCACTGCGAGTTGTTGTCGTTCGGGTTCAGCGCCGGGTTCGGGATCTGGTTGTGCAGCGGCCCGTTCTTGATGGTGCCGGGGGGCTCGGTGACACAGGTCGGATCCGAAACGCTGGTCGGGCGCTTGAAGCCCGAGAAGTCGTCGTTGGCCTTGTCGTTGAACTCGACCAGGACGGTCAGCAGCTTCGCGGTCTGCTTGGCGTCGACGGGCTTGCCGCTGCGCTCGGCCTTGAGCTCGGCCGGGCTCTTGCCGGTGCGCCCGGCCTCGGCCTCGAGTGCCTTGATCTGGGCGGCGGCACGGGGGTTGCCGTCGGAGTTCTTGCGGTCGGCCGCGGCGTTCCGCGCCTTCGCCGACGCGGCCACGGCCGGGTCGCCGGGGACGGCGCTCGTGTCGACGGCCGCGTCGATGGAGTTGACGTAGTGGTCCTCGGGGCCCGGGTTCCACACCGCGCGCGTCGTGTCGACGCGCGTAGGCGCGGCCGAGGTGGAAGGGGCGGTCGTAGCGGCAAGTCCCGTGATCGCTAGCGCGGATACGGACAGCAGTGCCACACGGCGTTTGACCCGCCGGACGCCGTTCGCAGGCGTCGGGCCCCTCCCGGGTATCGCTGGACTCAACGTGCTCCCCTTTCCGACCGGGGAACGATCCCCGGACGCAAAGCGACGTCGCGTGGGATCTGATCAAGCGCACACGACGTCGGGCCGACTCGGAAAGCCCGGCGGACACATGAGGGCAACCGTCGGGTCACGACGATGCCGACACACATTCGACCGGGCTTCCGGACCCTAGGTGCGGGAGTAACGCGCGGGGCAGAGGAAGCCGCGTGGTCTTTACGGAATCTTTACAACCCGCTGTACATCCTGCGCAGTGGACCGCCCGGGTCGCCCTGATACGTCCGGCGGATCCGCCGGGTTTCGGCTCAGCCGGCGGCAGTTCGCAGGGATGCGGCGAGAACGGTCAAATCCTCGAAAGTCGCATTGCCGGTGACCATCGTGGTGACGCCGTCGTGGACTCGGACCAGCGAGCGATACTTGGGGCCGTCGTACGCCTTCCACTGCTCCCCGGCCACGTCCCGGTTGCCGATCGGCTGCCCGCGCTTGCCCTTGTCCCGGACGAGTTCGTCGGTGAAGCCGTTGGTCTGCTCGACCGCGGCGTACCTGTCGTTCGGGTTGATGAAGCCGATGTGCCACGTGGTCCGGTTGCGGTCGTACCCCACGAAGTTCACCGAGGTCGCCCGCCACCGCTCGGTCAGCCCCTGCGGGGCGAGCAGCGGATACGGCGAGACCCGGGCCGCCTGCCGGAAGGAGAGCTCGTAGGGCACCCGCTTCACCGGATCCGCACCGTTGTGCGGTGCCACCAGGAACAGCGCACCGACCACCAGGCCGCACGCTCCCAAGGAAAGAACCATGTCTCGAACGGTCTGTCGACCCGACTTCGTCGCCACCCGAACATGGTCGCATTCCGCGCGGACTCGTTTTGCACGGGCTACCTGCACCGATACCACCGCTCACCGATAACATCGGGGCAATCCCGTTGGAACCAGTCCGGACTCGGGGCCGCGCAATCGTCGTGCCACCCGCAGCGATGACGCACGGCTCCGGGGGATCAGGGCACCCCCCGTGGTACGGACCGGTTCCCCTACAGGAAGGCCCGCCAGATGACGGACCAATCTGTACCTCCGCAGCTCGAAGTCGCGCCGGAAGCCCCGGACCGCAACCTCGCACTCGAACTCGTCCGGGTCACCGAGGCCGCCGCGATGGCGGCCGGCCGCTGGGTCGGTCGAGGTGACAAGAACGGCGCGGACGGCGCCGCCGTGAAGGCGATGCGCGGCCTGATCCACACCGTGTCGATGAACGGCATCGTGGTGATCGGCGAGGGCGAGAAGGACGACGCCCCGATGTTGTTCAACGGAGAACGGGTCGGCGACGGCTCCGGACCCGAGTGCGACGTCGCGGTCGACCCGGTGGACGGCACCACACTGACCGCCAAGGGCATGAACAACGCGGTCGCGGTGATGGCCGTGTCCGAGCGGGGCAGCATGTACGACCCCTCGGCCGTGTTCTACATGGAGAAGCTGGTCACCGGCCCCGAGGCCGCCGACGTGGTGGACCTGACCGCGCCGATCGCGGAGAACATCCGCCGGGTGGCCAAGGCCAAGCACAGCGCCGTGGAGGACGTCACGGTCTGCATCCTGGACCGGCCCCGGCACGACTCGATGGTCAAGGAGATCCGCGAGGCCGGCGCCCGGATCAAGTTCATCACCGACGGCGACGTGGCCGGCGCGATCATGGCAGCCAAGGACGGCACCGGCGTCGACCTGCTGCTCGGCATCGGCGGCACGCCCGAGGGCATCATCGCCGCCGCCGCAATCAAGTGCATGGGCGGCGTGATCCAGGGGCGCCTGTGGCCCAAGGACGAGGCCGAGCGAGCGAAGGCGATCGACGCGGGGCACGACCTGTCGCGGGTGTTGCTGACCGACGACCTGGTGCGCGGGGACAACGTCTTCTTCGTCGCGACCGGCATCACCGACGGCGAACTCCTGCGCGGGGTGCGGTACCGCTCCAGCACGGCGCTCACCTCGTCGCTGGTGATGCGCTCCAAGAGCGGGACGATCCGGCAGATCGACAGCCAGCACCGGCTCGCCAAGCTGCGGGCGTACAGCGCGATCGACTTCGACCACGCACGTTAGCCGTGCGGCCGGGGTCTGACCCGGCCTTCGACCGAGGTGGCCTCGAACGCCGGCCGGGCCGAGAGTGCTTCGGCCGGCGGGGTCCTCTCACGGCACGCTTGTCCCACGAATAGGTGCGGATTTTGTACCTGTTTGCGGGGAGTCTCCTTGAGCATCGATCGAGGAGGCCCCCGGATGAGCGCGCCGCGCGGTAGGCATGCCAAAACCGCCGATGGCCATGGCGGCGGCCGGGGTAAAGCGGAGGTGGCGCCCCGACTCGGGCTGATCCTGACCGGGTTGATGCTCGGGATGTTGGTGGCCGCGCTCGATCAGACCATCGTCTCCACCGCGCTGCCGACCATCGTCGGCGATCTCGGCGGGCTCAACCACCTGTCCTGGGTGGTCACCGCGTACCTGCTCGCCTCGACCGTGAGCACCCCGCTGTGGGGCAAGCTCGGCGACCTGTTCGGGCGCAAGAAGCTCTACCAGGCGTCGATCGTGATCTTCCTGATCGGCTCGGTGTTGTGTGGCATCGCCCAGGGCATGTTCGAGCTGATCGCGTTCCGGGCGATCCAGGGGCTCGGTGGCGGCGGCCTGATGGTGTTGTCCCAGGCGATCATCGGCGACGTGGTGCCACCGCGTGAGCGTGGGCGCTATCAGGGCCTGTTCGGCGCGGTGTTCGGGGTCACCTCGGTGGCCGGGCCGCTGCTCGGCGGCTTCTTCGTGGACCACCTCTCCTGGCGCTGGGTGTTCTACATCAACCTGCCGATCGGTGTGATCGCGCTCGTGGTGATCGCCGCCGCGCTGCACACCAAGGAGATCCACGCCCGGCCGAGCATCGACTACCTCGGCATCACGCTGTTGGCCGGCGGCACCACGTGCCTGGTCCTGCTCAGCACCTTCGGCGGCACCACCTACCCGTGGGCCTCCGCGCAGATCGTCGGACTGGGCGTCGCGGCGGTGGTGTTGCTGGTCGGGTTCGTCGCGGTCGAGCGACGCGCGCCGGAGCCGGTGTTGCCGCTCAAGCTCTTCGCCAACCGGATCTTCTCGGTGACCGCGGGCATCGGCTTCATCGTCGGCTTCGCGATGATGGGCGGGCTGAGCTTCCTGCCGCTGTTCATGCAGGTCGTCAACGGCACCACGCCCACCGAATCGGGCCTGCGCCTGTTGCCGATGATGGGCGGTCTGCTGGTCACCTCGATCGTCAGCGGGCAACTGATCAGCCGGACCGGCAGATACAAGATCTACCCGATCGTGGGCACCGCCGTGATGGCCGTCGGCATGTTCCTGATGTCGCGGATGGACGAGTTCACCACCACGGCCGCCTCCTCGCTGTACATGCTGGTCTTCGGCATCGGCCTGGGTCTGGTCATGCAGGTGATCGTGCTCGCCGTGCAGAACTCGGTGCCCTACGCGGACCTTGGCGTGGCCACCGCCGGCGCCACCTTCTTCCGGTCCATCGGCGGCTCGTTCGGCGCGGCGATCTTCGGCACGATCTTCAACAACCGGCTCACGGTGCACCTGCGCGAGGCGGCGGAACGCGGCGAGGCCATGCCGCCGGGAACGAGCGCGGGGTCGCCGTCCGCGATCAACCCGGCCGACCTGAACAAGCTGCCGCCCGCGTCCAAGACCGGCTTCATCCACGCCTACGCCCAGTCGTTGCAGACGGTGTTCCTGGCCGCCTCCTGCATCGTGCTGGTCGCGTTCCTGCTGTCCTTCCTGCTCAAGGAGGTCCCGCTGCGCGAGGCCACCCGCGAGACCGAGCGCACGCCGCTGATGTCGCCGACCTCGCGCAGTTCGGTGGACGAGATCGAGCGCGCGATGGCCCAGATGGTGCGCCGGGAGAACGGCTGGTCCCGCTACGAACGCATGATCCAGCGCTCGGGCGTGGACCTGTCGGTGCCGTGCGCGTACGGACTCGTGCAACTCGACCAGTTGAGCCCGATCTCGATCCCCGACCTCGCGGGCCGACTCCACGAATCCGAGGACCGGGTCCGCCGTTACGCCGACGAACTGACCTTCGCCGGCTACATCGAGCGGCTGGGCGAGGGCACGATGACGCTCACCGCCAAGGGCCACGAGGCGCTGGAGGCGCTGGTCGAGGCCCGTCGGCAGATCCTCACCGAGGTGATGGCGGACTGGTCACCGGAGCAATCCGAGGAACTGACCGCGCTGTTGCACAAACTGGCCCGGCTGACCACCGACACCCCGCGCGACCACATCGTCGGTGAGGCCGACCGGCACCCGAGCTGACCGGGGAGCGGCGCCGGCCCTCAGCGCTGGGCGCGGCGTCGACGCACCGCACCACGCTCGTTCGAGGTCAGGCCGCCGCGCACGCCGGCCGGGGTCGTCTCGGCCAGCGCGCTCGCGCGGCATTCGAGCAGGACGGAGCAGCGTGCGCAGACGCGCTTGGCGTCCTCCTCGCGGGCGAGACGGGCAACGGCGGGCTCCCCCGGAGCACCGACGAACAACTGCCGATCCACGGTCGCACACGCGCCGGCCGCCGGGGGCGTCCAGGTCGCGGTGCGGGTGCCGCGGACCATGTCGATCCGTGCCGTCAGGTCCGTCACGCTGGTCTCCTTCGGTCGGGTGTGTCCGTCGCCTACCCGAGCCGAACCGGCGCATGCGCACCTTCGCGACAACACGACGACAAGTAACCGTAAGGAAACGTCAAGGACATCCGACGCGAAGAAATAGTAGCCATATACCGTATTGCCCATGAGTACGACAACCGAGGGCGCGACACCCGGCTTCCTGGTCTGGCGCCTGTCGATGAAGTGGCGGGTGGCGGTCGATCGGGCCGTCGGACCGTTGGGCCTGACCCACGCGCAGTACTCGCTGCTGGCCTCGTTGTACGGCATGGAACGCTCCGGCCGCAGCCCCAGTCAACGCGAACTCGCCGACCACACCGGCCTGGAGGCGCTCTACGTCTCCAAGCTGGCCCGGACCCTGGAGGGCGCGGGCGTGATCGGGCGCACCCGGGACGCCACCGACAGCCGGGCGATCCGGCTGACGCTCACCGAGCAGGGGCGCGAGGTCACCGGCCGCGCCATCGCCATCGTCCGAGACCTGCACGAACGTTTCCTGGCCCCACTGGACGGCCCGGGAAGCCCACGCAGCCGGGCGTTCGCCGCCGAGTTGGCGGCCCTGCTCGACGCGCCGCTCGACTTCGCCGCCGAGGAGCGGCCGTGACCACCGCCGCCGGCCCGGGAGGGACCCCCGGGCCGGTGGAGGTCACGCGCGCCGGTTGATCTGGAAGGTCGGCACGGTCACGTCGGCGAAGAAGTCCTGGCCCTTGTCGTCGACCACGATGAAGGCCGGGAAGTCCTCGACCTCGATCTTCCAGACCGCCTCCATGCCCAGCTCCGGGTACTCCAGCACCTCGACCTTCTTGATGCAGTCCTGCGCCAGCCGGGCCGCCGGGCCGCCGATCGAACCGAGGTAGAAGCCGCCGTGTGCCTGGCACGCGTCGGTGACCTGCTTGCTGCGGTTGCCCTTGGCCAGCATCACGAACGAGCCGCCCGCGGCCTGGAACTGCTCGACGTAGGAGTCCATCCGGCCTGCCGTGGTCGGGCCGAACGAACCCGACGCGTAGCCCTCGGGGGTCTTGGCCGGGCCCGCGTAGTAGACCGCGTGGTCGCGCAGGTACTGCGGCATCGGTTGGCCCGCGTCCAGCAGTTCCTTGATCTTCGCGTGTGCGATGTCGCGTGCGACCACGACCGGTCCGGACAGCGACAGCCGGGTCTTGACCGGGTACTTGGACAGCTCGGCCCGGATCTCGCTCATCGGCCGGTTGAGGTCGATCTGCACGACGGTGTCGTCCAGGTCCTCGTGGGTGGTGTCCGGGAGGTACTTGGCCGGGTCGGTCTCCAGCTCCTCCAGGAACACGCCCTCGGCGGTGATCTTGGCCAGCGCCTGACGGTCCGCCGAGCAGGACACCGCGATCGCCACCGGGCAGGACGCGCCGTG
Organism: Embleya sp. NPDC059213; assembly: GCF_042754445.1. Taxonomy (NCBI): domain Bacteria; kingdom Bacillati; phylum Actinomycetota; class Actinomycetes; order Kitasatosporales; family Streptomycetaceae; genus Embleya; species Embleya sp. NPDC059213. The sequence continues at coordinate 111,578 of NZ_JBHZAV010000005.1, read as the reverse complement.
CCGGGGCAGCCGGATCACCCGCACGTCGTGGCAGAAGTACTTGCCGCCGAACTGCGCGCCGATGCCCATCTGCTGGGTCAGCTTGAGCACCTCGGCCTCGAACTCGACGTCGCGGAAGCCGTGACCCAGCGGCGAGCCCTGGCCGGGCAGCGTGTCCAGGTAACGGGTGGAGGCGTACTTCGCGGTCTTGAGCGCGTGCTCGGCGCTGGTGCCGCCGACCACGATGGCCAGGTGGTACGGCGGGCAGGCCGCGGTGCCCAGGGAGCGGATCTTCTCGTCCAAGAAGCGCAGCATGCTCTGCGGGTTCAGGACGGCCTTGGTCTCCTGGTACAGGTAGGACTTGTTGGCGCTGCCGCCGCCCTTGGCCATGAACAGGAACTTGTACGCCTCGCCGGGAGTCGCGTACAGCTCGATCTGGGCGGGCAGGTTGTTGCCGGTGTTCTTCTCGTCCCACATGGTCAGCGGGGCCATCTGCGAGTAGCGCAGGTTCAGCTCGGTGTACGCGTTGGAGATGCCTCGGGACAGGTGTTCCTCGTCCCGCCCGTCGGTGAGCACGTGCTGGCCGCGCTTGCCCATCACGATCGCGGTGCCGGTGTCCTGGCACATCGGCAACACGCCGCCGGCCGCGATGTTGGCGTTCTTGAGCAGGTCCAACGCGACGAAGCGGTCGTTGGCCGACGCCTCGGGGTCTTCCAGGATCCGCGCGACCTGGGCCAGGTGGCCGGGCCGCAGCAGGTGCGAGATGTCGCGCATCGCGGTCCGCGCGAGCAGCGTGATCACCTCGGGATCGACGTTGAGGAACCGCCGCCCGCCCGCCTCGAACGTGGACACGCCGTCGGCGGTCAGCAGCCGGTACGGCGTGGTGTCCTCCCCCAGCGGCAGCAGATCCGTGTAGGCGCTGAAGGTGTTCTCAGGGGCGGGCATCGTGATCCTCACTCATGCGGTAACGGGGCCTGCTCCAGGGTAGAGCGGCCCCGAATCGGTCACGGCCCCGAGGTCACCGGCGGCGCCGGGTGGTAGCGCGCGCCCGGCGAGTACGGAGGTTTGTCACCGTCCCACGGCGGCGGCCGGTAGCCGGGCCGAGGTTCGAGCTCGCACGGGGCCACCGCACCGGTGGCGAGGGCGAAGGACCCGAACGAGCCGGATTGTCCGCCGTGATCGTAGTAACCCTCGGTGAGCACGAGGGTGGTGCCCGGCGGGATCAGCCCGGGAACCAGTTCGTGCCACCCCTGCACCAGGTGGGCGATCTCGGCGTCGTTCAGCAGCTCGCCGTTCTCGGGCCGGGTCGGCTCCCAGTGGTAGATCGCGGTGAGGCCGTCGCCCGGCATCTCGTATTCGGTGAAACGCGGCTGCTTGCACCGCTTCTCCACCGGTACGTAGTCCACCACCACCGGGACGCCCAGCTCGCGCAGTCGTTGTTCGAGCGCCTCGGGGTTGCGGAACTCGACCACCCGGAACAGGATCCGCCCGTCGTCCTTCCTGATCACCTCGAAGGGCTGGGCATCGGCCGAGGAGCCGTCGACCAGGAGCGGCGCGCCGACCGAGAGGCCGGTCGCGAGCAGCACCGACGCGGCCAGTCCGAACACCGTCCGCCGGTTTCGCCCGAACCGTCGGCCGGTCCGGGGCACCGGCGGCACCGTGTCGTCGGCCGCGGCCACCTTCCGCAACTCGTCCAGCAGTCGTTCCTCGAAGGTGCTCATGCCTTCGCCTCCGCTCGCAAAGCCGTGCCGGGGGTGTCCGTCGGGTACGTCCGAGCACGTGCGCCCTCGGTACGCCGGTCGTCCCCCGGTGCCGGGCGGGTCGGCTCGTCCCGGTCCGCCTTCAGCTCCTCCGTCAGCCGCCGGCGGGCCCGATGCAACCGCACCCGAGCCGACACCGGGCGGATGCCGAGCGCCGCCGCCGCCTCGGTCACGTCCAACCCGTCCAGGTTGACCAGTTCGAGCACCGCGCGATCGGCCTCGGACAGCCGCTCGATCGCCCGGTAGACCCGTCGGGCCGCCGCCTCGGCGTCCAGCCGCTCCTCGATCCGGACCAGGTCGTCGGCGTCGAGCAGGCGCCGACCGGCTATCCGGCGCGACGCGTGCACCTCGCGGGCGGCCCGCCGTCGCTCGCTCGCGACCACGTTGCGCGCCACCCCGTACAACCAGGCCCGCTCACCGCCCGGGCCGCCCCGATAGGTCGCCGCCGAGTCGAGCACGGCGAGGAACACCTCCGCGGTCAGATCCGCCGCCGCGTGCGGATCGGCGACCCGGCGGGCCACGAAACGGTTCACCGCGTCGATGTTTCTCCGATAGAACGCCTCCAGGAGGGCCGGCTCGCGTGCGATCCCGGTCACGTCCCCGATGGTGGGCCCGTCCAAGTCGCGCTCCTCGGTCCGATGAACGTTGTCATCGGTTTGTGGGCGGCGGGCCCACGGGTGTTGCGGGCCGCGCGGAGATTTCCGCGGCCGACTCCCCGACGGACACCGCTTCCGACACCGCTTCCGACACCGCCGGGTCGCCGTGTTCGGCCCGCATGCCCAGCACCACGCCCAGTCCGACCAGGAGCGCGCCGCCGAACTGCCCCACCGTCGGCGCACCGGTGCCCAGGACCAGCCCGGACATCGCCGCCGTCACCGGTACCAGCCCCATGAACAGCCCGGCCCGCTCCGGCTCGATCCGGGCCAGCGCCGAGTACCACAGCAGGAACGCCCCGGCGGTGAGCGGCAGCGCCAGGTAGAGCAGGGCGGCCAACTCGGTCCCGGACGGCATCCGGAGCATCTCGCCGCCGTCGGTGAACACCCCCACCACCACCATCTGCGGAATCGCCATCGCGGTCGCGTACGCGGCGATCCGCCAGGCCCCCAGTCGCGGCAGCAGCGGCACCGCGATCAGCGTGAAGCCCATCTCGCACAACGCCACCCCGCACGCGAAGAGCAACCCGAGTGCCGTACCGCCGCCGAGCCCCTGCACCGTCGCCGCCCCCGCGACCACCACCAGCGAGGCGAGCAGCACCGACCGGCTCGGCCGTCGCCCGCCCAGCACCGGCGCGGCCAGCACCAGCAACAGCGGCGTGGCCCCCAGGATGCTGCCCACGGTGGCCGGATCCGCCCGGTCCAGCGCGGCGAACAGGAACAGGTTGAACAGGGTCTGGCCGCACAACGCGAGCAGCCCCAGCCGGAGCAACTCCCGCCGGGTCGGCCGCAGCAGCGGGATCCGGCGCAGCCGCAGCACCCCGAACAACACGAGCGCGGCCACCGCGTAGCGCACCATCTGGCCGCCGGTCACCGGATAGTCCGACAACACCGCGGAGACCCCGGCGGCGGCACCGATCAGCCCCTGTGCGGACGCCGCGCACACCAGACCGATCGAACGGGGAGACATCGAGGAGGGCTTCATGTGACGTAACGTTAGGAAGCCGGTGGATTCCCCGGCAGAGCCACTTCCGGGCCGAAAAACCGGACCAATTCCGGATCGCCGACGCACCGGTCGGCCCCGGCGAACCCGAGGGCAGGTGTCCCGAGTGCGTGAACTCCTCGTCCACCTCGACCGATCGGCGGGCCGGCTCGGCGCCCAGGTGCAGGCGGGCCTGCGGGCCGCGATCCGCTCCGGCCGACTCCCGGCCGGCTTTCGCATGCCGTCCACCCGGGCGCTCGCGGAGAGCCTGGGCGTCTCCCGGGGCATGGTCGTCGACGCCTACGAGCAACTGGTCGCCGAGGGTTATCTGACCTCGCGGCACGGCTCCGGCACCCGGGTCACCGCGGCCTGCACCGCACCGCAACCGGCCGACCCGGGCGGCCCGGAGCCGACCGTCCCGATCACCCACGACCTCAAGCCCGGGGTGCCCGATCTGGCCGCGTTCCCGCGCGCCGCGTGGTCGGCCGCGACCCGGCACGTGCTGCACACCGCCCCGCACAGCGCGTTCGGCTACCCCGGCCCGTCCGGCACGAGCGAACTGCGCGTCGCGCTGACCGACTACCTGGGCCGGGTCCGCGCCGCACAGGCCCGCCCCGAACACATCGTCGTGGTCGACGGCGTGGCCCAGGGCCTGTCCCTGGTCTCCCAGGCACTGCGCCGACGCGGCCTGGACGTGCTCGCGGTGGAGGACCCCTCCAGCGATCGCCAGCGCGACGTCTTCACCACCCACGGCCTCGGCGTCGCCTACGCCCGCACCGACTCCGAGGGCATCGACGTCGACGCGCTGGCCCGTACCGGCGCTCGCGCGGTGCTGGTCACCCCGGCGCACCAATACCCCACCGGCGTGGTCCTGTCGCCTCGCCGCCGCGCGGCCCTGGTCGACTGGGCGCGCGCCAACGACGCGCTGATCGTGGAGGACGACTACGACGCCGAGTTCCGCTACGACCGCGACCCGGTCGGCTGCCTCCAGGGCCTGGCCCCGGATCGGGTGGTGCACCTGGGTTCGACCAGCAAGGCGCTGGCGCCCGGGATGCGGCTGGGCTGGGCGGTGCTGCCCGCGCCGCTGATCGAGCGGATCCACGAGCTCAAGACCAACGCCGATCTGGGTTCGGCCACCCTCCCCCAACTGACCCTGGTCCGCATGCTGGCCACCGGGGCGTACGAGCGCCATCTGCGCACGATGCGCGCGCACTACCGGATCCGCCGCGACGCGGTGGCCGAGGCGCTCGCCGAGCACCTGCCCGCGGCCCGCGTGCACGGCATCGCCGCGGGCATCCATCTCTACGTCGAACTGCCGCCCGGCTCCGACGAGTTCGCCACCGTACGGCGGGCCCGGGAACACGGCGTGCGGGTGGCGCCGATGGCCGAGTTGCGCGCGATCACCGCCGGCCCGCCCGCGGTGATCATCGGATACGCCGGACTCTCGCCCGACCGACTGCGCGAAGCGGTGCGACTGCTCGCCCGGTCCGTACTCCCGGCCGTTGCACCCGCGAGTTAGATTTACCTCGTGGACAACAGCCCAGAGCGTCGAGCCCAGCCGCCCACCCCCGAGCTGCGTGCCTCCGACGCCGACCGCGACCGCTACGTCAACGTGTTGCGGGACGCGCTCGCGGAGGGCCGGCTGACCGCCGACGAACACGCGGAGCGGGTGGACGCGGCGCTGGCCGCGAAGACGCTGCGCCAACTCGAACCGCTCATCGCCGATCTCCCCGCGCCCGGCCCGATCGGTTACGAACTCGCGGCGGCCAACGCGGTGCCGCCCCGCCCGGCCCGGTCGAACATGTTCGCGTTCTGGAGCAGTTCGACCCGCAAGGGCCGCTGGCGGGCGGGCTCGAAGCTGAACGCGGTCGCGGTGATGGGCGGCGTGGAGATCGACCTCACCGACGCGGTGTTCGACGAACCCGAGTTGGTGATCAACGTGTTCACCATCTGGGGCGGCATCGACATCCGGATCCCGGAGGGCGTCACCGTCCGCGATCACGGGTTCGGCTTCATGGGCGGCTTCGACGTGCACGAGCAGTACACCGACGATCCGCGCGCACCCGTCGTGGTGGTCAAGGGCATGGCGATCATGGGCGGCGTGACGGTCAAGGCGAAGCGCCGCAAGGAACAGCGCCGGCGCGAATTCGACCACGACCCCCGCCCCGGCGACCCGGGCGACCGCTTCCGCAAGGACTCGCAACACCCCGAGATCGACCGCTTCCGCAAGGACCGGGATCGACCGTAGGACGGCAGGCCGCGGCCCCCACCCGTGCTCGGGGCGGGGGCCGCAGGTTCGACGCCCGGATCAGTAGGCGTCGTACGGGATCACCGAGTACGGCAGCGGCACCGAGGTGCCCGCCGTCCACTGCTGCGCCGCCGAGCCTCCGGCAGGCTGCTGGGTGATCGCGCCGTTGCCCGCGCTCGGCGCGGTCGCGACCAGCCCGGAGACCCGGCTGATCAGTCGGCCGTCCGCGCCCACGTCGAAGCGCAGGTTGTTCAGGTAGGCGCCGTGCGCGTCGTCACAGCGCCAGATGCCCATCCCGGCACCCGCCGCCGCGGCCCCGCGGTTGTCGAGGCAGTACGCCGGGTCCTTGAGGCTGTGCAGTTGACCCGTGCCGGGGTTGCGCCACCACTTCTGGTTGGTGTTGCCCGTGCAGTCCCAGGCCAGCACACCGCGCCCGGAGCTCATCTCGCCGCCGTCCACGTCCAGGCACTTGGCGGTACCCCCGGCCTTCAACTCGGCGAAGCGCACCGACTGCCCGGGCTCCTTCACCCAGCGCTGCGCCGCCGAACCGTCGCATCCGGCCAGCACCAGCTTGGCGCCCACCGTCGCGTCCGCAGCCGCCGGTGCCACGCACAGGGATTGGGTATCGGCCGGTCGCAGCGTGCCCGCGACCTCGACGAAGCGCTGGTTGCCGCCGCCGTTGCAGTTCCACAACACCAGCGCGGTACCCGAACTGCGCCCGCCGCCCAACGGATCCACACACCGGTCCTGACTCAGCTCGGTGTGCAGCGACTGGTTCGCCGCGTCGTACCAAAAGCCCTGATTGCGCCCGCCGTGACACGCCCACAGGCCCACCGGGGTGTAGTTGCGCGAGGAGAAGCCGTACGCGTCGGCACACAACCCGACGCCCTCGTTGCGCAGTTGCCGGAAGTCGGCACTGAGCACACCCTGGTACAGAGTGGCCGCCCCGGTGCTTGCCGAGTCCGCGCAACTCGCCTGATTCCAGCCCGAGTTGTAGAGCCGGGTCAGACAGGACGCGAAGGCCAGATGACCCCGGGCGTTGGGGTGGAAGCTCTGTCGGGTGGTGTTCGGGTCGAAGATGTCCGGCCCGGCGAACCACAACCCACGCGCCCACGTGTTGTCGGTACAGACCTCGTGCCCGTGGAACAGCCGGGAGTTGTCCAGGTAGGTCGCGCCGGTGTTCGCCGCGGCCTGGCGCTCGGCCCGCTCGAAGATCGGCACCGCCTCGTTGCGCCCCCACGCCGCGTCGCGCAGGTAGCCCAGACAACCGCCGCCGTACCAACCGGGGAAGTCCGGGTTGTCCTCGACGTCCGGGGCGATCGGCGACGGGTAGCCCATCACCACGAGCTTGTAGTCGCCGGCGAGGTAACCCGCGTCCGCCATCGTGGTCTTCAGGTCGCGGACGGTCTGCTCGACCTTGGGCCGCATCGCGTCGGCGCGTGCCTGCCAGCCGGATTGGTAGGTGCCGTAGCACTCGCCCTGGAACAACACCCGCCTGGTCACGCAGTCGGTCATGGTCGGACCGAACTGGATGTCGTCGTTGGCGCCCGCCACCAGCAGGATCAGTTGCACCCTGGTGTTGCGCGCCTTGATCGCCAGGTTGTCCGACTGCACCAATTCGTCGGCGTACTGCTTGGCGCCGCCGATTCGGATGTTCACGGTGGACGCCCCGGAGCACGCGACGTTGTAGGTCACGTCGGCCGGGATCCCGGTGCGGTGGATGGCCGCGTCGGGCGACCGGTGACACCAGTTGTCCGGGCCGTCCGTGCCGGGTTCGTACACGCCGACGCCCTCGCCGGCGATCTCGCTGTCACCGAGCGAGATCAGCGAGGTCTTGCGCTCGGCCAACGGTTTGATCCCGGTGCTCCCGTACAGCGCTTGGGCCTCGTGCTGCCGGATCGTCTCCAGCCCGGGAGGCAGCGCGGTGGCCGCGGGACCCGCCGAGGTCGTGCCGGCCGCCTGGCCCGGCAGACCGCCGGTGAGGCCGATCAGGGTGGCCATCAGCGCCACCGGTAGCACCTTGTTGCGCACTCGCTCGAATGTGGACATGCACCCTCGCCTTCGTGGCATGGAAGGAACACGCACGAGCCGCCCAAAGGGGACTTGGGCACTGTGAAGCGAAAGAAAGCTACCCGCGGGTAGACGGGAAATGAAGGCATCTGCGTGACAACCCTGCCCGCGCCCGCGGGCCGCCGGCGCGCGTCCGGGCCGATCGAAGCGGTTGCCCTATCGTGGAAGACGGCGGGATCCACCGTCCGCACGTATTCGACAGGTGATTCCCATCAGCACTCGCACCCCGACGTTGTCGCAGCTCAGGGCCTTTTCCGCAGTCGCCGACTATCTGCATTTCCGGGATGCCGCGGCAGCGGTGGGCACCAGCCAGCCCGCGCTCTCGGGAGCGATCGCCGCGCTGGAGGAGGCGCTGGGCACCCAGCTCGTCGAGCGCACCACCCGCCGGGTCCTGCTCACCCCGGCCGGCGAGCGGGTCGCGCGGCACACCCGCCGGGTGTTGGACGCGCTGGCCGATCTGGTCGACGAGGCGGAATCCGCCCGCCGCCCGTTCACCGGCCCACTGCACCTGGGCGTGATCCCGACCGTGGCCCCGTACGTGCTGCCGGCACTGTTGCGGCTGATCCGCGAGGAGTATCCGGAGCTGCGGCTGTACGTGCACGAGGAGCAGACCGGCTCGCTGCTGGACGGGCTCACCGGCGGTCGACTCGATCTGCTGCTGCTCGCGCTGCCGTCCGGCATCTCCGGCGTCGAGGAAATCCCGCTCTACGAGGAGGACTTCACCCTGGTCGTGCCCGAGGGGCACGAGTTGGCGGGCCGGTCCGACGTGCCCCGCGCGGCGCTGCGCGGCCTGGACGTGCTGCTCCTGGACGAGGGCCACTGCCTGCGCGACCAGGCCCTGGACGTATGCCGCGAGGTGGGCGCGGGCGAGGCGGGCGCGACCCGCGCGGCGAGCCTGCCCACCCTGGTGCAACTGGTCGCGGGCGGTCTGGGCGTGACCCTGCTGCCGCAGACCGCGATCGACGTGGAGACCCGACCGGGCTCACAACTGGCGGTGTCCCGGTTCGTCGCGCCCGCCCCGTACCGGCGCATCGGCCTGGTGATGCGATCCAGCACGGGACGGGGCGAGGAGTTCGCGAACCTGGCGGCGGCACTGCGCCGCGCCGTCGACGCGCTGCCGGTCCGGGTGGTGGAGTAGCTCCGCCCGGGAAGGGCCGACGGCCGACGGCCCCGGCCGATCCGCCGCGATCGGCCGGAACCGCTCGCTAGGCGATGCGGACGTTGTCCGCCCAGTCGTCCGGGAGCTGGGGCAGTGGCCAGGCCGGGTCCGGGCGCCAGTTCTCCCACCCCTGGTCGAACGGCGCGCCCCAGGCCCGGATCGCCTCGACGGCGGCCCGCCCCTCGGCCTCGATCGCCTCGACCTGCTCGTCGGTGAGCCGACCCGCCTCCCGGGACGCGGCCAGTTCGTCCTGGTCCTTGTACTCCCAGCGCCGGTCCGGGGTGACCCACACGTCGAGCACGTGGTCCTCGGTGTCCACCCCGCCGGACCACCGGGTGCGCGGGCGTTCGAGGTTGACGTACCAGCCGGAGAAGCGCCAGTCGGCCTGCCAGAACAACCAGACCGACCACGGTTCGCCCGGTCGGGCCAGCATCAGCACCCCGGTCCCGGTCCACTCGACGATCGAGGGGATGCGGCCGAGTCGGAATCTGCGTTCGATCGGCGCGGTACGGATATCCGATCCGTCCGGCAACATCGGCTTGACCCGGGAGGTGCCCCCGGCCAGCCAGACGGCGAGTTGGTCGGGGTCGTCGCGAACGACGGTCACCGGACGGCAGTCCAGGACCTGATCGCCGCGTAGATAGCGCCACAACACCTGGTCGCCGGGAGACCAGGCGCCGGGCGCGGAGCGGGGATCCTCGAAGTGCTCGTGCATACGCAGAATGTTGGACATGACCTTGGTTTACCCAGGGCCCGTGACACCTGACCGTGAGTCATGTTACGGGTGGGTCATCATGCGAAGAACATCACGGGTGTGCGGGTACGCACGGTTGCCGCGCGTGCGACGCGCGTGGGGTCACGGACGGGTCATCCCGAGCACGTCCAGCGCCGTGTCGAGCTCGGCCTCGGTCAGCCGGCCCGCCGAAACGTGGCCGCGCTCGATCACCACCTGCCGGATCGTCTTGCGCTCGGCCAGCGACTGCTTGGCGATCCTCGCCGCCTCCTCGTAGCCCAGGAAGCGGTTCAGCGGGGTGACCACCGACGGTGAGGATTCGGCGTACTCCCGCATGCGTTCCACGTCCGCCTCGATGCCCGCGACCGTGCGATCGGCCAGCACCCGCGTCACGTTGTCGAGCAGGCGGATCGATTCGAGCAGGTTGCGGGCCATCACCGGAAGCATCACGTTGAGCTCGAAGTTGCCCGCCGCGCCGCCGAAGGCCACCGCCGCGTCGTTGCCGATCACCTGCGCGACCACCTGGCCGACCGCCTCCGGGAGCACCGGATTGACCTTGCCCGGCATGATCGAGCTGCCCGGTTGCAGATCCGGCAGCCGGATCTCGGCCAGCCCGGTGCGCGGCCCCGAACCCATCCAGCGCAGGTCGTTGACGATCTTGTTCAGCCCGACCGCGATGGTGCGCAACTGCCCGGACAACTCGACCAGTGCGTCCCGCGCGCCCTGTGCCTCGAAGTGGTCGCGCGCCTCGACGAAGGCCAATCCGGTGGAGGCCGCGATCTCCGCGATCACCCGCGCCGAGAAGCCCGGCGGGGTGTTGATGCCGGTGCCCACCGCGGTGCCGCCCAACGGCAGTTCGACCACCCGCGGCAGGCTCGCGTGCAACCGCTCGACGCCGTACCGCACCTGCGCCGCGTAGCCGCCGAACTCCTGACCCAGCGTCACCGGCGTGGCGTCCATCAGGTGGGTGCGCCCGGACTTGACCACGTCGGCGAACTCGGTCGCCTTCGATTCCAGGGTGGACGCGAGGTGGTCGAGCGAGGGGATCAGTCCGTGGGTGACCGCGAGCGCCGCCGCGATGTGGATCGAGGACGGGAACACGTCGTTGGACGACTGGGACGCGTTGACGTGGTCGTTGGGATGCACGTCCCGACCCAGGCGCTCGCCGGCCAGGGTGGCGAGCACCTCGTTGATGTTCATGTTCGAGGAGGTGCCCGAACCGGTCTGGAACACGTCCACCGGGAACTGGTCGGCCCACCGACCGGTCACCACCTCGGCCGCGGCCTGTTCGATCGCCTCCGCGATGTCTCGCTCCAGCACGCCCAGTTCGGCGTTCACCCGGGCCGCCGCGCCCTTGATCCGGGCCAGTGCCTCGACGTGCGCGGGCTCCAGGCGCTGTCCGGAGATCGGGAAGTTCTGCACGGCGCGCTGGGTCTGCGCCCGCCACTTGGCGGCGGCGGGCACCAGTACCTCGCCCATCGAGTCGTGCTCGACGCGAAACTCGCCGGTCGAATCTGCGGACGGTGCTGCCTCGGACATCGCTGTCGCCTCCTGGATGAGCGTTCCAAGGCCACAACGGCCCGCCGGCCCGGCCTGTTCCTTATCGAAGCGCGGGGCGGGCGCGGGCCGGGCCCGGGGCGTCCCTACCCGATCAGCACGACATGCAACGTGCGCGGCCCGTGTACGCCCTCCACCCGCTCCAGTTCGATGTCGCTGGTCGCCGACGGGCCGGAGATCCAGGTCTGCGGGCGGCGCGGATCCAGCCGGGCGATCGCCTCCGGCACGGTGCCCACGATCTGGGCGGCGCGCACCACACACAGGTGGTAGTCGGGCACCAGGGTGAGCGCGCGACGCCCCTGGTCCGGGCCGGTGTCCAGGACGATCGTGCCGGTCTCGGCGATGGCCAGCGCACATCCGGTGGCCACGGCGTCGATCTCGCCGAGCGTGTCGTTGTCCAACGGGGGCGAGTCCACCACCAGTTCGACGCCGAGCCGGGCCAGCCAGGCGAGCCGGTTCCCGGGCGGCACCGCCAGCCGGGTGGCACCGGCGGTGCGCAGCAGTTCGCTCGTGCCCAGCAGCAGATCCCGGGTGTCCTGCACACGCAGCACGGTGGCCTCGTAGTCGGCGACCCGTTCGGCGAACCGCCCGACCACGTCCAGGCCCGCCGGGCGCTCGCGCCGATACGTCCGACGCACCGGCGGCGGCTTGGGCCGGTCGTCCAGGGCCGTGCGCAGCCGGTCCAGGATCACCGTACGGGCCTCGCGGTCCGCCTCGTATCGCTCCACCGTCATTCCTCCAGACCGCCGTCGGTGCGCTTGTACCAGGAGCGGAACGACTCGGCCGGCGGCGCGGGCGCGTCCCGGTCGGCGAACCACGCGCCCACCGGCCCGGTGAACCGCTTCGGCAGCGGGACCCGGCCGATCACGCCGTGCCGGGCGAACCGCGCGCCGACCCCGGCCACGTGCTGGGCGAAGCCGATCCGCCACGGCTTCTCGAAGGTCCACCGCACGGCCGCCATGCCCACTTCCTCGGCCCGATCGTGCGGTCCGCGGCCGCCGTCCACAACCTGTGTACGAAGGTGTACGAGCACCTCGGGGATGTCGATCCGCACCGGGCACGCGTCGAAGCACGCGCCGCACAGCGAGGAGGCGAACGGCAACGACGCGGTCTGCGCGTCCACCCGGTGTGCCGCGATGCCGCGCAACTGCGGGGTGAGGATCGCGCCGATCGGCCCGGGATACACCGACCCGTACGCATGCCCCCCGGTGCGCTCGTACACCGGGCACACGTTCAGGCACGCCGAACACCGGATGCAGCGCAGCGCCTGCCGGCCCACCGGGTCGGCCAGCACGTCGGAGCGGCCGTTGTCGAGCAGGATCAGGTGGAAGTCCTGCGGGCCGTCGCCGGGGGTGACGCCGGTCCACATCGAGGTGTAGGGGTTCATCCGCTCGCCGGTCGAGCTGCGCGGCAGCAGTTGCAGGAACACCTCCAGATCGCCCCAGGTGGGCAGCAGCTTCTCCACCCCGAGCACGGTGATCAGCGTCTCGGGCAGGGTCAGGCACATCCGCCCGTTGCCCTCCGACTCGACCACGCACACCGTGCCGGTGTCGGCGATCGCGAAGTTGCCGCCGGAGACCGCGACCTTGGCGCGCAGGAACTTCTCCCGCAGATGCCGGCGCGCGGCGGTGGCCAGCGCACCCGGCGCATCGGTCAGGTGCTCGGGCGCCGGTCGACCGACCCCGCCCATCTCACGGACGAAGATCTCCCGGATCTCGGCCCGGTTGCGGTGGATCGCGGGCACCAGGATGTGCGACGGCAGGTCCTGTCCGAGCTGGACGATCAACTGCGCCAGGTCGGTCTCCCACGCGTGGATGCCCGCCGCGGCCAGCGCGTTGTTCAGCTCGATCTCCTCGGTGACCATCGACTTGACCTTGACCACCTCGTCCACGCCCTTGGCCCGGGCGATCGCGACCACGATCGCGTTCGCCTCGGCCGCGTCCCGGGCCCAGTGCACGACGCCGCCGGCCGCGCGGACCGCCACCTCCAGGCGTTCGAGGTGGCCGGGCAGTCGGGCCAGCACGTCGTCCTTGATCGCCTCGCCCGCGCGGCGCAGCAGTTCCCAGTCGGGCAGCTCGGCGACCACCTCGTCGCGCCTGGCCCGGATGGTGTGCGTGGCCGCGCGCAGGTTGGCCCGCTGGACCTCGTTCGCCAACTCCGCGTGCGCGGCCTCGGGGAACGGCGGCATGCCGACGAATGTGGGTTCCCCGCGTACGGATGCGGTCATCGCGCTACCTCCGGTCCCGGGGCCTGCCCGGCGGCGAACCCGGCCCGGTCCGGGGCCGGCGCGTATGGAGGCACGTCCGGCAGCGCCTCGGTGCAGGCCAGGATGTCCGCGAGGTGCAGCACTCGGATGCCCGCGTGGTGTCGCGACATCAGTCCGCCGATGTGGGTCAGGCACGAGTTGTCGCCCGCGCACAACACCTGGGCGCCCGATTCCAGCGCGGCGCTCACCTTGTCGTCGCCCATCGCCACCGAGGTGTCCACGTTCTTGACCGCGAACGTGCCGCCGAATCCGCAACATTCGTCCGCGCGCGGCAGGTCCACCAGGGTGAGGCCGCGAACCGCGCGCAGCAGTCGGGTCGGCCGATCGCCCACCCGCAGCAGGCGCAACGAGTGGCAGGTGGGGTGGTAGGCGACGCTGTGCGGGAAGTAGGCGCCCACGTCGGTGATGCCGAGCACGTCGACCAGGAACTCGCTGAACTCGTACACCTTCGGCGCGACCCGCGCGACGCCGGCCGGCAGCGAGCCACCCGCCTCCCGGGCCACGCTCGCGTGGTACTCGCGCACCATCGCGGTGCACGACCCGGACGGCACGACCACCGCGTCGTAGCCCTCGAAGGCGTCCACGAAGGACCGCACCAGCGGCACCGCGTCCTTGCGGTAGCCGGAGTTGAAGTGCATCTGCCCGCAGCACACCTGGCCGTACGGGAACTCCACCTCGTGTCCGAGGCGCCGCAGCACCCGGACCACGGACTTGCCGGTCTCCGGGAAGAGCGTGTCGTTGAAGCACGTGACGAAAAGGGCAAGGCGCACAATTGACCTCCGCGATCGACTGTACGGATGTCCTCCGGCGGGCGCCCGGCCAAACCTGTCGCACGCGTCCGGTCGTGTGACGCGGGGGCCTCGGCGGATCGGGCGGACCGCTGTGCGGGGCCCTTGTGCCCGGCCTGCGGGGTTGCACCACGTAGGGTCGGCGCATGAGCCTCCGGACGGCACTCGGCCGCCCCTTCGCCGTTGCGCGTTCGCGGTTGACCACGCGTCGATCACGTGTCCTGGCCGGTGTCCTGGCCCTGGTGGTGGTGATCGTCGCGATCGTGGGCGTCGGCGCCCTGGTCCGAGACGACCCGGCGGCGGCCGTGCCCGCGACCGAGCAGCGCATCGACGTCGCCGCCGGGCCGGGCGATCCGGCCCGGATCGGCATCGACACCACGCTGTTCCTGCCGCCGGGAGTGCGCGGGCGGGCGCCCGCCGTACTGCTCGCGCACGGATTCGGGGGCAGCAAGGCCGAGTTGCGCCGGGACGCGGAGGCGTTGGCCCGTTCGGGGTATGTGGTGCTGACCTACTCGGCCCGCGGCTTCGGCGGCTCGGCCGGGCAGATCATGCTGGACCAACCGGATTACGAGGTGGCCGACGCACGGGCGCTGATCGACTGGCTGGCGACTCGACCGGAGGTGCGGCTGGACGGGCCGGGCGACCCGCGGGTGGGCGTCGCCGGTGCCTCCTACGGCGGTGCGCTCGCGCTGTTGACCGCGGCCTACGACCCTCGGGTGGACACGATCGCGCCGCAGATCACCTGGCACGACCTCGCCGACGCGCTGTTGCCGAACGCGGCGGGCGGGGGGCCGGCCGACGGGGTGTTCAAGAAGATGTGGGCCGGGCTGTTCTTCTCGTCCGGGACGAACCCGCTGGGCTCGCTGGCCCCGATAGACGCGAACACCGGTTGCGGACGGTTCGCCGAGCAGGTGTGTGCGGTCTACCGCGAGGTGGCCGTCGGGGGGAGGTCCACGCCGCAGGCGATCGACCTGCTCCGACGGGCCAGTCCGGCCTCGGTGGCGGACCGGATCGCGGTGCCGACGTTGTTGATCCAGGGCCAGAACGACTCGCTGTTCCCGCTCGACCAGGCCGACCGCAACGCCGCGGCGATCGCGCGCAACGGCGCGCCGGTGGAGACGGTGTGGACGGCGGGCGGGCACGACGGCGGCCGGCCGCAGAGCGCGATGGTGCGCGATCGGGTCACCGGGTGGTTCGACCGGTGGCTGAAGCCGGCGCAGGCGACGCCCCGGGCCGGTACGCCGACCGCCGCCGGGGAGTTCCGGGTGACCCGCTCCGGCGGGGTGGACAGCGCCACGCGTGAGCAGCGACTGCGGATCGCCGACACCGGCCACTACCCCGGTCTGGGCGGCACCCGGCAGCGGGCCGTCGCGCTGGCCGGGCCGGAGCAGACCGTGGCCAATCCGCCGGGGGGTGCGCCGACCTCGGTGTCCGGGCTGCCCGGGCTCGGCCTGCTGGCCGGCGCCGGCAGCCTGGGCGCGCTCGCGTCGGGGGCGGGCGACCTGGGCGGGATCGCGTTCGACCTGCCGGGACAAAGCGCGTTCTTCCAGAGCGAGAAGTTCGACCAGAGCACCTGGATCACCGGCTCGACGACGGCCCGGGTGCGGGTCTCCGGTGCGGACGACATCGTGCTGTTCGCCAAGTTGTACGACGTCGCGCCGGGTGGCGGCACGGTGTTGCCGCACCAGCTCGCGGCGCCGATCCGGGTGAGTGGCGCCGCGGCCGGGCGGGATGTGGAGATCCGGTTGCCGGCGATCGACCATCAGGTCGACTCGGGCCACCGGCTGCGGCTCGTGCTCACCGCGACCGACCTGGGCTTCGCGTCGCCGGGCGCGCCCGCGAGCTATCGGGTCGCGCTCGCCGGTCCGTTGACCGTGCCGTCGGTGCCGCAGTTGCACGTGGCCTCGACCGGCTACCCGTGGTGGACGTGGGGCCTGCCGCTGATCGCCGTGCTGGTCGCGCTCGCGCTGCTGCTCACCGGGCGTCGACGTGCGGCGGCCGCGGCACCGGATCCGGCGCTGGCCGAGGTGCCGTTGCAGATCCGGGGACTGACCAAGCGGTACAAGGGCGGCAAGCTCGCCGTCGACGACCTGTCCTTCCGGGTGGAGGCGGGCCAGGTGCTCGGCCTGCTGGGCCCCAACGGCGCGGGCAAGACCACGACGCTGCGGATGTTGATGGGGCTGATCCTCCCGGACGGCGGCGAGATACGGATCTTCGGCCGGGTGGTCGGCCCGGGGGCGCCGGTGTTGTCCCGGCTCGGCTCGTTCGTGGAGGGCCCCGGCTTCCTGCCGCACCTGTCCGGGCGGGAGAACCTGTCGCTGTACTGGCGGGCCACCGGCCGCCCGCACGCGGACGCGCACTTCGACGAGGCGCTGGAGATCGCCGGGTTGGGCGAGGCGCTGGATCGCAACGTACGCACCTACTCGCAGGGCATGCGGCAACGGCTCGCCATCGCCCAGGCGATGCTCGGCCTGCCGGACCTGCTCGTGTTGGACGAACCCACCAACGGGCTCGACCCGCCGCAGATCCGGGCGATGCGCGACGTGCTGATCGGCTACGCGGCCACCGGCCGCACCGTGGTGGTCTCCAGCCACCTGTTGGCCGAGGTCGAACAGACCTGTACGCACGTCGTGGTGATGCACCGGGGCCGGCTGATCGCCTCCGGCCCGGTCGGCGAGATCGTCGGCAACGGCAACACGTTGGTGATCGGCACCCCGGTGCCGGACCTGGCGATCGCGACCCTGAAGGATCTGCCGGGCGTGGGCTCGGTGGAACCCGAGGAGGGCGGCGTACTCGTGCAACTCGCGGGCGCGCAGGCCTCCGTGCTGGTGGCCGAACTCGTCGGCGCGGGTGTCGCGGTGGACCGGGTGACCGCGCGCCGCCGCCTGGAAGACGCGTTCCTGACGCTCATTGGGGAGTCCTGATGACCCGCACGCTCCCCGAACTGCCGACCGACGAGGGCGCGCACCCGATCCCGGGCGCGTCGCACGCACCCGGCTATCGGCCACGCCGCACGTTGCCGATCCGGGTCGAGGCCGTACGCCAATTCCGGCGCCGGCGCACCCTGTTCATGATCGGCCTGCTGCTCGCGCTGCCGTGGATCCTGGTCGCCGCGTTCAAGATCGGCGGCGACCCGTCGCCCGACGCGGTGCCCACGCTGGTGGACGTGGCGACCAAGAGCGCGCTCAACTTCACCGCGTTCACGCTGTTCGTCTCGACCGGCTTCCTGTTGGTCGTCGCGGTGGCGCTGTTCTGCGGCGACACCGTGGCCAGCGAGGCGAGTTGGTCCTCGCTGCGCTACCTGCTCGCCGCGCCGGTGCCCAGGGCGCGGCTGCTGCGGGTCAAGCTCGTGGTCGCGCTCGGCTACAGCGTGCTGGCCCTGGTACTGCTGCCGCTGATGGCGTTGATCGCGGGCGTGATCGCGTTCGGCTGGGGCCCGTTGGACCTGCCGGTGGGGGCGTCGCTGCCGACCGGCGAGGCGCTCGGGCGCATGTCGGTCGTGGTCGTCTACGGCGTGGTGGCGCAACTCGTGGTGATGGGCATCGCGTTCTGGCTCTCCACGGTCACCGACGCGCCACTGGGCGCGGTGGGCGGCGCGGTCGGCCTGGTGGTGGTCTCCAACATCGTGGACGCGGTGACGGCGCTCGGCTCGTGGCGCGACTACCTGCCCACGCATTGGCAGTTCGCGTGGGTGGACGTGCTCCAGACGGACCCGCAATGGGACGGGATGATCAAGGGCAGCGCGGTCTCGGTCGCGTATGCGGTGGTCTTTTTGGCGTTGGCTTTCCGCCACTTCGGGCGGAAGGACATCGTGTCGTGATGGTTGTGGCGTGGCGTTTGTGTCGTGGCGTTGTGGCGTGACGTTGTGGCGTGACGTTTTGTGCCGTGAGTTCGTCCTGCGTTGACCACCGGCAGTGATGGTTATCAATCCGAAACCCCGTCGTCATTAGCATTCAGAGCCGTCCGAACTCATCGAACGCACCTGAATGGAACGTGACTTCGTGAATGTTCGAGTTGGGCCGGCGAGATCGCGTCGCGGCACCGTCCTGGCGGCCTGCATGTCCGTCGCCTTCGGATTGACGGTCGTTCCCGCCGCGGCAGAGGATTCCGGGCTGGCCCCGTTCCTCCGGCAGTCGGTGTCCTGGGCGCGGTGTGTTCCCGGACCGCCCCCGTCCGACATTCCGCAGGAGGAGTGGAACAGGCGTTGGGCCGGGTTGGATTGCACCACGTTGACCGTCCCGCTGAACTATCGCAAACCCGGTGACGGCCGGCTCGACATCGCGGTGAGCCGCCGCAAGGCCGACAGTCCGGCCAAGCGACAGGGCGTGCTGCTGGTGAATCCCGGTGGGCCCGGCGGCGAAGGGCTGGCGTTACCGACCGAACTGGCCGGGGAGGCGATCGCGGGCAGCTTCGACCTGATCGGCTTCGACCCACGAGGGGTGGGCCGGTCCACGCCGCTGCACTGCGAGGCGGTGGAGCAATCCGTCCCGCGACCGACCCGGCCGACGGACGCGCAGTTCCCGGCGATGGCCGCCGCCGCGCTGCAACGCGAACAGGCGTGCCAACGGGCGGGCGGCGGTATGCGGCCGTTCGTCAACACCGCGAATACCGCTCGGGACATGGACTTGATCCGGGCCGCGTTGGGCGAGAAGAAGATCAATTACCTCGGGTTCTCGTACGGTACCTATCTCGGCGCCGTGTACGGCAGCCTGTTCCCCGGCCGGCTCAACCGCAGTGTGCTGGACTCGTCGATGCACCCGGACTGGCTCTACTACGAGCAGTTCAAGCAACAGGCCGTCGCGGCCCGGCAGAACGTCGAAGCCTGGGCCGGCTGGGTGGCCGAGCGGGACAACACGTATCACCTGGGCAACTCGCTCACCCGGGTGATGGCCAATCTCGACGCGATCGGCGAGCAACTGGCGATCAAGCCGGTGCCGTCGCCCGGGTATCCCGAAGACCCCAAGATCGACCGCAATTACTTCGACGCCATGCTGGGCTACGAGACCGTTCCGCGTGCCGTCTGGGCGCTGATGGCCGAACTGGTCATCGAAATCAGGAAGGCGGTCGGCGGAACGTTGTCCGCCGACGCGGCCAAGGCCCTTGCGGTGCTGGCCGAACGGTCCATCCCGCCGACGGTCAACGGCACCTACCAGGCGGTGACGTGCGAGGCCGACTGGCCCACGGACCCGAACGTCTACTACGAGCAGATGCGGATATTCCGCGAGCGGTACCCGTACGGCAGGGGTGCGGCGGCGGCCGAGCCGACCGAATGCACGTTCCGGTCGTTCACACCACAGGAGCGGATCACCGACCTGAAGCGCAAGGGCTATCCGATCGGAGTCGTGGTCCAGGCCGAGTTCGACCCGGCCACCCAATACGACGGCGGCCCGGCGATGGCGGCCAAGCTGGACGACAACCTGATCTCGGTCACCGACGAGGGCACGCACAGCCTGTACGGCCGCAATGGCTGCGTCACGAAGAAGGTCGACGACTACCTGATCAACGGCGTGCTCCCCGGCTCCCGCGCCACGTGTGCCGGTCCGCCGAGGCCGGACGTTCCGGCGGATGGCGCCACAGCTCGCTCGACTCCGCAGCCGGACCGGTCTCTGGAGGAACGCGCCCACGAGCTGATCGAGAACCGCAAGCCGAACCGGCGGTTCTGAACCCCGGGACGACGTGGGCGCCGGCCGGCCCTGTGCTCGGCCGACCCACGCTCGGGTCGGCCGGGCGTCGTGAGGTGGTTCGCTGACGTGGTCCGGCGTGGCCGGCGTCGTGCTGCGGGTGCCGGGCGGGCCGGCGGCGGGTCCGGTGAGGGTCGCGGGGCCCGGATCGCGAATGCGGCGAATCGCCGGGAGGGTTAGCCGCCGCAGGCCGGGGCGAACTACGCTCGATGGCATCCGAGTTGCGTACTCTGGACCGGTCGTGTGCGCCCACCGGACGATGGGCGCCGGCGAGGTCTTCGGCAGGATCGCTCTGCCGCCGTAGGGCCGATGGGTGGTCCGGTCAGGTCGCGGCGTGGATATGCCGCGCTGCCGTGAGATTGGCGATGGTCCGAAGTCTCGCGAAGTAGGAGGCGCAGTATTCCTCGTTGAGCAGGGGAACAACCCCGTTCAGATCGGCAATACGGGCCCAGAGGACGGCGATGCCATCGTCGTCGAGCCCGCCGTTCAGCTCGCGCTGAACGATGCCGGCGACGTCGGCATCCACGAGAACCAGCTCCACGCCGCCGACGTCCACGCCTCGGAAGCCGGCCGGGAAAGGCGCACGCAGGTGTTCGACCCAGAGCCCGGCAAGTCGATCATCGGGATGTACGGCCGCCGCCTCCGCCTCGACTGCGGATGGCAGGCGAAGGAGCACGGCCACCGCATCGAAGACGGCACGCACCATACCGACGGCCCGGAGCGGACCGAGGGCCGCACTCGTCACGGTGCCGTGCGTGAGGTCGTCGCGCAGCACCCGACTGCGGTCGACCTCGGCGGCGAGCTCGACCGCGATGAGCCCTGCGTCCACGGCCCGCCCGATCAGGTCCCGGAGCGGTGCGTCGACGGCCAGACGCTCGGCGAGAACCTGTTCCAGGGCGAACAGGGAGTGCATGACGGCCACCGTGGCGAACTCGTACCGGTAGTAGGAGTGGCGGATGAGTTCACGGGAGGTTTCCAACGCGCTCATGACCTGCATGGACGCTTCCCTGGGCAACACGAGGTCGGCAAGCAGGGCTTGCATGTCCGCGTAATCGAGGACGAGGCCCCGGCCACGAGGGTCCCGCACCGGCAGAGGCAACGGCGCACGCGAGAGGCTGTCCACCGTCCTAATCCTGTCGCCGACGGGCGGTCGATGCCATCGGATTTGACCCTGACGCAGGGTCCACCTCCCAGCATGGTCGGCATGACTACGAAAGACGACGATGCGATCGAGGCTGCGGGGCCGGGCCGGGCGTACGACGACAACGAGGAGCGGGCCGGCCGGCGGTTCACGGTGCACCACGACGGGGTCACGATTCCGGTGTCTCGGGGCGGGCGGGGACGACCGCTGGTCCTGGTCCCGGGGCTGATGTCGACCCAGGCCGACCTACACGCACTGATCGAGCTGCTGCGGCGCGACCACGACGTGGTGACCTTCGACCTCCGGGGCCACGGCCTCTCCTCGGCCGGCGATCGGTACACCTTCGAGGCGTTCCTCGGCGATCTCGTCGCGGTGATGTCGGAGATAGCCGCGTCGGAGCCCGGGCGCGCCGTCCCGCCCATACTCGTGGGCTACTCCCTCGGCGCGGACCTGGCCGTGCACTACGCCGCCGAACATCCGGACGCCGTCGCCGAACTCGTGCTCATCGACGGGGCAAACCCGCTGCCGGAACCGTTCATCACCGAGATCGACCTACCGGAATTCCGCGCAATGGCAGAGGACCCGACAACCCGGCGTGAGATCGAGCAGTCCATCGGCACGCCGCGTCAGGTGCTACCCACCGCCAAGGAAATCTTCGACCTACAGTTGCAAATCGACATGGTCCGCTCCCGAATCCTCGACCGATTCCGCAAGGTCACCTGCCCCATAACCATGATCATGTCGACCTCGATCGCAGGCACCGGCACGGACGGCCGCACCCCCCGTCACAACCACCTCTGGCGCACCGGCATCGCACGCCTACTCCACGAGCCCCCACCCACCCCCACCGTGACCTGGCTCCCCACCAACCACCGACTCGTATTCACCCATGCCCGAGAAATCGCCCAACTCATCCAAGCCAGCCCCACCCCGGCTCCAGCCCCGGCTCCCCGAACAGCTCCCTGACCACCGCAAGCCGGCACCATGGCCGCCTCTCTCGGCCGAGGTGGTCAACCCTGTCGAGGGAGTATGGATACTCGAAGTCGACGCCTGCGGGCGGGTGTTGGTGGGGTTGGGCGCGGGTGGCTTTGTGCTAAACGGTCGGCGTGGACCGGCGGAGATCAGCCCGGTCCCACGGTCACCGGCGGCCGGGAGCCCTGGGCTCCCCGGCGAGACGCGCGCGTTGCCTGCGGGGAAAGGCGCTGGCAACGGCGGAGCGGGAGGGCGGCCGAGTTGGGTTCGCCGGGGAGCCTTTCCGAGTGGGTCGGGCGTTCGCGGCCGGCGGTCGCGTCTTGGTGGGCGGCGGGTGGCTTTGTGCTAAACGGTCGGCGTGGACCGGCGGAGATCGGCCCGGTCCCACGGTCACCGGCGGCCGGGAGCCCTGGACTCCCCGGCGAGACGCGGGCATTGCTCACCGGAAAGGCGCTGGCAACGGCGGAGCGGGAGGGCGGCCGAGTTGGGTTCGCCGGGGGACCTTCCCGAATGGGCCGGGCGTTCACAGCTGGCGGTCGCGACTTGGTGGGCAGCGGGAGGCTCAGTGCTAAACGGTCGGCGTGGACCGGCGGAGATCAGCCCGGTCCCACGGTCACCGGCGGCCGGGAGCCCTGGATTCCCCGGCGAGACACAGGCGTTGCTCGCCGGAAAGGCGCTGGCAACGGCGGAGCGGGAGGGGAGCCCGGTGAGGTTCGCCGGGGAGCCTCCCCGAGAGGGTCGGGCGGTCGCGGCTGGCGGTCGCGTCTTGGTCGGCAGCGGATGGCCTTGTGCTAAACGGTCGGCGTGGACCGGCGGAGATCAGCCCGGTCCCACGGTCACCGGCGGTCAGGAGCCCTGGACTCCCCGGCGAGACCCGGGCGTTGCTCACCGGAAAAGCGCTGGCAACGGCGGAGCGGGAGGGTGCTTTCGTCGGGTCCGCCGAGGAGCCTTCCCGAGTGGGCCGGGCCGTTTTGACGGGCGTTGTGGGGTGGGTGCGCGGGCGGAAAGGCTGCCCGTGGGTTGGGCGGGTCTCGATCCGGATCGCGGGACGCCTTCGGACCCGCTGTTTTGGGGCTGACCTGCGGTTTTGTGCAACCGGCCGGCGAGAGTGCGTGCCGGGGGCCGGGTTGCGCACGCAAGCAGCCGATTTCGCGTGGGTCACGGCTCTCGGTGGGCGTTTCGGGTCGGCGCGGCCGGGTGGAGAACCGTCTGTGAGCCCGGAGGGTCACGCCCCGGATCCCGAGACGGCTGCCCGCACCCGGGGTTCCTCTGACCTGCGGTTTTGTGGGACCGAGCGGCGAGAGTGCGTGCCGGGGGCCGGGTTGCGCACGCAGGCGGCCGATTTCGCGTGGGTCAGGGCTCTCGGTGGGCGTTTCGGGTCGGTGCCGCCGGGCGGAGAGCCGTCCGTGAGCCTTGAAGGGTCACAACCCGGATCCCGAGACGGCTTCCCACCCCCAGAGTGCCACTGACCTGCGGTTTTACGTGACCGCGCAGCGAGAGCGCGTGCCGAGGGCCGGGTTGTGCACCCCGGCGACCGCAACCGCCCACCCACGGCCCGCTCTTCTTCTCCCCTCCCGCCACCACACACCCACCACAACCCGAAACGGCCCGACCCTCTCGGAAAGGCTCCCCGGCGAACCCAACCCGGCCGCCCTCCCGCTCCGCCGTTGCCAGCGCCTTTCCCGCCAAGCAACACTGAGGTGCCCCGCGTTTTCCGGACGCCTGGTTTGCTGTCCTTTTATGCGGCGAGTCCGAGCTCGGGGTGGTCTTGCAGGGCTTCGAGGGGCGTCCGGTATCCCAGGGCGGAGTGGAGTCGTCGGCGATTATAGAAGCCCTCGATGTATCTGACAACTTCGCGGCGGGCTTTCGCGTGGTTCGTGAAGACGTAGCGGTTGAGGCATTCGTTCTTCAGCGCGCCGAAGAAGGACTCGGCCATTGCGTTGTCCCAACATACTCCGGTGCGTCCGACGGATTGCCGCATTTCGAGGTTGTCCAGAGTCTGGGCGAATGCCTCGGAAGTGTAGTTGCTGCCGCGATCGGAGTGAAAGATCGCGTCCTTCTCCATTTTCATGCGCCCGCGGGCCATGTCGAGTGCCGAGGCGACGAGCGAGGTTTTGAAATGGTCCGCCATCGCCCACCCGACGACCGCCTTGCTGTGGCAGTCGATGACGGTGGCGAGATAAAGGAATCCCTCCCACGTCGGAATGTAGGTGACGTCGCCGACGAGTTTGGTTCCCGGCCGGTCCGCGGTGAAATCCCGGCGGACCAGGTCCGGGGTGCGCGGGTGCGCGTCGCCGGACAGCGTCGTGACGGCCCTCCACGGCCGGGGTTGGCAGGGCACCAGCCCCAGCTTGCGCATCAGCGTGCGAACCAGCTCCGGCGAGGCACTCTCGCCGGAGCGCGCGAGGACGGCGTGGACGCGGCGATATCCGTAGGTCTCGTGATTCGCGGCGAAGATCTCCTTTATCGCGGCGGTCAGGCGTCGGCGTCGGCTTCCGACGGTGGATTCCGGGCGGGTGCGCCACTCGTAGAATCCGGATCGGGATACGTCGAGCCATCGGCACATGTCGGCGATGCGAAAGGTTGCCTTCTCCGCGTCGACGAGTTCGTAGCGGGAACTCACCGATGGTTGCGGGCGAAGAAGGCGCTTGCTTTTACCAGGAACGCGTTCTCCTCGCGGAGCTTCCGGTTCTCGCGTTCGAGTTCCCGTTCCCGCGCGGTCACGGGTTCATCGCCTCGCGGCGTCGATCCGGGATCCGTCAAGGACCTGCGGTATTGCGCAACCCAGTTCCCGAGCGTGGTGTCGTTGACACCCAGCTCGCGCGCGACCTGGATGATCGGACGGGGGCCGTCCAGCACCAGGCGAACGGCTTCGTCCTTGAACTGCTGTGTGTATCTCTTGGGCACGTGCTTTCTCTTTCCGGTTTCCTACAACCCTACGCGGGTCACTGTCCGGAAGATCAAGGGCACCTCACACCCACCTCTCGCCGGGGAGCCCAGGGCTCCCGGCCGCCGGTGACCGTGGACCCGGGCCCATCTCCACCAATCCACGCCGACCGTTTAGCACAAAGCCACCCGCGCCCAACCCCACCAACACCCACCCGCAAGCTGCGAAACGCCCCGCCACTCAGCCCCAGCCCCAGCCCCAGCCCCAGCACCCCAACCGAGCCCACGCAGTCGGCGAAGCAAAGTCACCACGCCCACCGCCATGATCCACGGCACGCACGGCGGCGCCATCTCCTCCGATCCAAGAAGCGTGACCAAGGCCGATCGGCGTGCGTGGTCCGCCTGTTACGCCGGCTGCCAGAGTTCGATGCGGTTGCCCTCGGGGTCGGTTACCCAGCCGAAGCGGCCGACGCCTTCCATGTCCTGGATCTCGTCGGCTACGTCGGCGCCCTTGGCGCGGAGCTGCGCAAGCATGGCGTCCAGGTCGCGGACGCGGAAGTTGAGCATGGTCTGTTGGGAACGGGAAGCGAAGTAGTCGGTGTCGGCCTCGAAGGGCGCAAAGACCGTGAGTCCCGCTTCCTGGTGCCATACGCCGTGCTCGTCCGCATCCAGGCCGAGGAAATCCCGGTACCAGGCGCCCAACGCAGCCGGGGTCGAAGCGCGAATGAAGTATCCACCGATTCCGAGCACGCGTTCCATGCCGTGATTTTGCCAGGCGGCAGCCCGGCCGGGACCCGGACACGCAGACTGCCGGAACGGCTCGCCCGGGACTGCGGACCCCGCGCCACGGAAGCCGGGCGCCGCCCGCGCGTTCGCACCCTCCGGCGACTCGGCCCGACACCCGGACACAGGCCGGCTTCCGCCGCCTTCCCCGCCGTCACCCGCCGTGGGTCCGCAACGCCGGTGCTGCGGACCCACAGGGTGTTCCGGCGCGGAGGCCGTCGGGACGGGGCCTAGCGAGTGAGGGTCCGGACCGTGTAGGTGCCGCCGGAAGGGGGGTTTTCGACGGGAGCGTCGCCGCGCACGGTGGGGGGCTTTTGGAGTTGGGCGGCGGTGGTCTTGGGGCCGCCGGGGCTGCCCAGGCGTACCTCGCCGCGCTTGATGGCGTCGGCCGCGTTGGTCTTCGGCGCTGCCGGGGGGCTGCTGGGGGCGGTGGAGAGGTTCAACGCGGGGACCCACTCGTTGTTCGAGCCGACCCAGGCGCCGCGCCAAGCGGAGCCGTCCCATCCGTAGGCGGCCGTGAACGTGGCGTGCCAGAGGTTCCCACCGCAGCGGTAGTGGCTTTCGATCCCGACACGGAAGGCGGAGCCGCCGTTTCGAGCCGGGCCTTCCGTGGCGCAGGTGAACCAGACGTTACCGGGCGCATCGTAGGCAAGTAAGTGCTTCTCGACCGACAATACGCCCGTGGGCCTGTTCACGAGCGTGCAGGTGCCGTTGCTGTTTCGCTTGTAGCCGTACGTATATCCCGAAGAGAACGCGTCGGCGTTGGTTATCGATTCACCGCCGACGCACATGTTGGAGTTCGTGTAGGTCAATGCGAACTGTGAGGCGGCCGTGGCTTGGCCGGTGAATCCGAAAGCCAGGCCGGCTGCGGCGGCCGTGACTCCCGCACAGCGGGCGATCCTGCGACGCTTCATGTGTACTCCTCCGTCATTGCCGGTACGGCTGGGGCGGAAGCGCGCTCGGGCAACACCGGTGGGGGATTGCCTGGACGTACTCGGCACGCCCGGGCAATCCCCCGTCCCTGAGCCGGCTGATCACCGCACGGAATCCTCGGTTGCCGCCCGATTCCCGTGCCCCGCGCCCCCTTTCTCATGGCGCCTGTCCACCCTCTCCCGGCCGGAGCACCTTGGTCATCCGCGTTCGGCGCAGCGTTCGTCCGCATTGCGCGCACACCGCCGGCGGGTTCGACGATCGTGACCGGCCCGCTCGGTTCGCCTGCCGGGCGACCGGGGCGGGGCTATCGGCCCGGGCCTCGCGTATGCGGCCGGACTTCGTGCGGCAGGACCCCGTAGACGCTGCGGAACGCGCGGCTGAAGTCGCCGGGACGCAGCCCCCAGCGGGCGGCGGTCTCGCCGATCGTGCGGTGCCGCAGCGCCGGGTCGGCCAGGTTGGCGTGGCAACGTTCCAGACGGCGCCGCCGGATCGATGCGGCCACCGATTCCGGTTCGTCGCGGAAGAGTTCGTGCAGGCTCCGTACGGAGATGTGGTGGTGCGCGGCAATCGCGGCCGGCCCCAGTTCGGAATCGGCCAGGTGGCGGTCGATGAACGCGTGGACGCGTGCCAGCAGTGCAGCCCTGCGGGTGGCGTGAGGCAGGGCGTCGTGGGTGTCGAGGCCGGAGGCAACGACGGTCGCCGCGAGGTCGACGCCGATGGCCGCCATGCGAGCCAGGTCGCCGGGGGCGCTACCGTGCGCGGCTTCGGGAAGTTGTGCGAGGTAGGAGGCGAGGAGGCGGCCCGGCCCGGCGCGAGTCGAAAGGGGTTCGCCAAGCAGCCTGTCGGCGCTCCTGCCGGCCGGCGGGCGCGACGCGCGCGGTAGGCGGATCAGCGTCAGCCGGGACCGGCGACCGACGTCGACGAAGTCGACGTCCAGCGGATGAGAAGTGGAGAACAGTGTCATCCCGCCTGCCTCCAGGCACGCGGTACGGCGTTCCTGCGTCAACCGGATCGGGCCGCCGCGCACCAGCACCAGGTAATAGCACTCGGGGTCGTACCGGCGGATCTGCACGGCGGAACGGCGGGCCGTCATCGGCGAGAAACCGAAGGCGGCCACCTGGCCGTCCGGCGTCTCCACGGCTTGGGCGTCGCCGCGGAACCGCGCCGTGTAAGCGCTGTCGATGGACACCGCCATGACGTGACGGCCGACCAACTCGGCCCACCAGCCGAACCGTTCCGGTTCCGGAATCGCGTCGGTACTCATCACCGACAGCCCCGTCGGACCAGGCCCCTGTTGTAACGCTCCCCCACCGACGAACATCCCGCGATCATCCCGAACCAACCGCACGCCCGGAAGAGTGTTGTGAACCACACCCACACCCCGACACACACTCGGAACGGGCCGGCCGCGACGACACCGTGACACCGATGCGCCGGAAGCAAACGTGAGGTGTCCTCGCGAAGCCATGCGCCACACGCACCCCCGGGCTGCTCCCGGCCGGACGGCGGGCGCGCGCTCGGAACGCAACACCCGTACGTCGCGACGTAGTCGGCGTCAAAGGCGCGGGTCGGCCCGATCTCCCGGTGCGGGGGACCGGGAGCATCACGATCTCCTTTGCCTTCCGCTACATCGGCTGAACGGACCCGGCAGCACCGCGGCTCCGGCTGGTCGGGACGGGGTTGTCCGGGTCGTCCAGCCATAGCTGTTCGGTGCCGTCCGGGTGGGCGGTGAGGCCGTAGCGGTGGAAGTCGGGGCGGCCCTGGTCGTGCCACCAGCGCCAGGCGGTTTCGAGTTCGGTCCACAGGCGACGTGGGCCGGATTGGGCGACTTCGAAGGTGTCGGCGCCGGGGATGTAGTCGGTGGTCGCCCAGCTCGTGACGTCCGTGTCGAAGAGCCGGAAGCGGTAGGGCTCGTCGCCGCTGGTTCCACCGTCGGTGATGTCCGGGAAGATGTCGGGGACTTGCACGCCGATGGCGAACATCGCGATCCAATCGCCGACATCGTCGGGCGACAGCGTGGTCGAGGAACGTTCTGCGGCGGCGGGCCACGGGTTGGCCAGGTAGCGCGACCGTGGCGGCTCGACTTTGCGTTCCCGGCGCATGCGCATGAACGCCGAGGACGAGACGAAGTGGCCCGCTGCCGAGCCGTTTCGGCTTCGTCACCCGGTACGGGCGCCGTTGGTGCGGAGTGCGGATCTCCGCTTACCCGGTTCCGGGCCTCCCGCGGTCCCTCACTGGACCAGGTCGACGTGCGGGTGGCCTCCGCTCGCCGGGCAGGCGTACAACTGGAGGTGATTGGCGTCCAGCACGGTGATCTCGGGCGGATTGCACCAACTGTCCTCGGACACGCCGGAAACCCTGTCCTCGTACGGGATCCAACTCGTGCTGTCGGGGTGCCATTCGGACGAAGCGATGGTCAGCAGCGGCGTCATTGCCGTACCGCAGGCCACACAGAACCGCGGCATGGGGTCGGTGAGTCCCCAGGGGGCCCAGCCGCCGATCTTCCAACCGGGAGCGTGGGACAGCGCGTTGTCATAGATCTCCTGCGGGTAGGCGTCGTCGACCACGATGCCCGCCGCCCGCCAGTGCGCGGGGTCCGTGATCTGCTGCTTCGACTCCTCGGGGAGTTCCAGGAAATCGGGGTACTCGGTGACCTGCTCCGGCGCGAGCACGCACGGCTCGGGCACGTAGAGGTCCTCGTCCGCGTCGAACGGCTCGGGCGGCGCGGCCAACACGTCGGTGACATCCGCGGCGGTCCGCCAGGACAACTCGATCGGAATGCTCGAGTCCGGCGCGTGCTCCGAAGGGCACCACAGAACCTGCAGCAGGTCGGTCCGCCCGGGCGGCCGCAGCAGGGGTATGTCCCGCGCATACAACTGGGCCACGGGCACCAGGGGGTGGAGGCCGTCATGCTCGATGCGGCAGTACCGCCAGGGTTCCTGTGCGGGCCACAGCAGGGGTCCGCCGATCGAGCTGTCGTGCACCGTGGGGGACCCGGGACGCGGGTGCAACCGGACCGCCGGGCGGGCCAGCGGAGCCAGCGCGGGGAAGACCGCGGCGATGTCGACCGGCCGCGGCGGGGTGGTACGTACGCCAATCATGGCGATGATCTTGTCAACACTCTCCGACAGCGGGCTGCCGACCTGCCCGGCCAGGCTGTTGTCCCGCCACGTGCACAGGAACTCGTACACCGCCTGGTCATCGGGTTCCAAGTGCCGGAACGGCCGCATGGTCGGCCGCGAAAGCGGTGTCCTTCGCCGGTGTTTCACCCGCTCCTCGGCACACATCCGCCCACCCTCTCCACGCTTGCCGGGTTCCGGCATCGGCGAGCGCAATCACCCCGCAACACCCCTTCAACGGGGGGACTTACCACGACGCTTCGGCGTGGGAACGGCCGCGCCGCGCCACCGGAATCCGCCGGGGCCGAACTCAACGCCGACACCGACCATGACCATGATCACGGTCACGACCCGTGACCGCCCCTCTCCCCCACCCGACCCCACCACTCCCCCGCCAACCGCCCCGGCCACCCCCGAGCCGCCCCGATCGCAAGATCATCCCAATGTCCCGATTCGGTGTTCGACGAAACGGCGCGTAAGCTCCTCGTCCGCCTGCCGTTCGCGCCCCGTCCCGCGATCGAACCGGCGGGCGTGGCGCTGAGCTGGGCACTTCCCGCCCCCGCCCACTGATAGGCGATCACGATCAATGGTTGAGCCATTGCTTATTTCATCTATCAATTCTCCTGTGACATCGTGATCAACGTACGTCCGACCGGGATGGTGAACCTGCCTTCCCGGCCCTTCGCGGAGGAGATTCAGTGCTTACTGTCGGTAACCAGTTCCCCGAGTACGACCTCACCGGCGTTGTGTCGCTGGAAGCGGACAAGGCTTTCGAGCAGATCACCAACAAGTCCTACGACGGCAAGTGGCGCGTCGTCTTCTTCTGGCCGAAGGACTTCACCTTCGTGTGTCCGACCGAGATCGCCGCGTTCGGCCGTCTCAACGAGGACTTCCAGGACCGTGACGCGCAGCTCCTCGGCGTATCCGTGGACTCCGAGTTCGTGCACCTGGCCTGGCGCAAGGACCACCCGGACCTGACCGACCTGCCGTTCCCGATGCTCTCCGACCTCAAGCGCGAGCTGTCCTCGGCCGCCGGTGTGCTCAACGCCGACGGTGTCGCGGACCGCGCGGTCTTCATCATCGACCCGAACAACGAGATCCAGTTCGTCATGGTCACCGCCGGCTCGGTGGGCCGCAACCCCGACGAGGTGCTGCGGGTCCTGGACGCGCTGCAGACCGACGAGCTGTGCCCGTGCAACTGGCAGAAGGGCGGCGAGACCCTCGACGCCGCCAAGCTGATGGACGCCTGATCCATGGGTCTCGACGTCCTGAAGGCCGCACTGCCCGAGTACGCCAAGGACCTCAAGCTCAACCTGGGCTCGGTCGTGGGCAATTCCAAGCTCGCCGAGCAGACGCTCTGGGGCACGGTGCTCGCCTGCGCGATCGCCACGCGTAGCCCCAAGGTGCTGGCCGAACTCGAACCCGAAGCCAAGAGCCGGCTGTCCGACGAGGCGTTCACCGCCGCCAAGGCCGCTGCCGCGATCATGGCGATGAACAACATCTACTACCGGTCGATGCACCTCATCGGCGACCCGGAGTACAGCAACCTCCGGGCCGGGCTGCGGATGAACGTGATGGCCAACCCGGGTGCCCCGAAGGCCGACTTCGAGCTGTGGTCGCTGGCGGTCTCGGCGATCAACGGCTGCGGCCGGTGCCTGGAGTCGCACGAGCAGGTCCTGCGCAAGGAGGGCGTGCCGCGCGAGACGATCCAGGAGGCGATCAAGATCGCCGCCGTGATCCACGCGGTCGGCGTGACGCTGGAGACCGACCAGGGCTGAGCACGCCCTGATCGCCCCGGCGAACACCCGAGACACCCGCTATACCCGCAACATCGGTAGCACCCGTGAGAGCCCGCCCCACCCGGTGAATTCCAGGGGCGGGCTCTCACGCGTTTCCCCAAGTTCCCAACCCCCGAACTCCCCGAACCCGCCCCCCTCACCGCCGAGCCCGCGACCGCCCCGCCGGACGCGACCGAATCGCCCACCGCGAGCGCGTCACCCACAACGCACACGTCGCCCACCACAACCGCGTCAACCCCTGCAACCGCGTCACCCGCCGCAGCCGAATCGGCCCCGGCACAGACCCCGGCCCGGACCCCGCCCCGACCCCGGAGCCCGACCCAGCCCCGGACCCGACCCCCGACCACCCACCGAACGCCGACTCCTCACGCCGCCGGCTCACCGTGCCGCCCCCATCCCGACCAGCGCGACCTCCCGATACAACCCCACCGCGTCCCGCACACCCATCCCGCGATATATCCGGCTCCCGGTCGAGATCGCCGTGCGCAACACCCGCTGGGTGAACGCCGGATCCAGATCGGGGTGGAAGTCGCCGGACCGGATCCCGGCCACCAGCGCCCCGGTCCAGGTGTCGGCGACCTTGGCCCGCTGCGAGGTCAGCCGGCCGGCCGGGAGTTCGTCGCCGCGCACCTCGTTTATCGCCAGCACGGTGGAGACCCCGTGATAGGCATGCGCCTCCACGGTCCGCCCGATCAGGCCGCCCAGCCGCTCCACCGGCGCCGGTTGCGCGGCGGCGTCCTTGTCGAACGCGGTACGCAGATCGCCTAGGAACTCGCCGAGCAGCTCGGCGAGCAACTGCTCCTTGGAGCCGATGTGATGCGCGAGGCTGCCGACCGGCACACCGGCCAGGTCGGCGATCCGACGCACCGTGGTGCTCGCGTATCCGTCCTGCTCGAAGAGCAGGTTGGAGGCGATCCGGATCCGGGTGCGCGCGTCGGCCTGCGGCGGCACCCGGGCCATCCGCCGTTCGGCCTCGATCCGGGCGTCCTCGATCGGGCCGACCCGACGCAGCGTGGGCACCGCGTAGCGCGCCGGCCCGAGCAGGTTGCAGATGCGCTGCGAGGAGTGCCGCCCGGGCCGCACGATGCCGCGCACGAACACGTCCACCAGACGCCCCGCGGCCGCGTCCGGGTCGTAGCGGCCGCTCGGCCGATACCACTGGGCCATCCCCCACACTGCCGATTGCAACATCAGCGACAACAACACGGGGTGCAGGTCCCGGCGCAGACTGCCGTTCTCGACGCCCCGGCGCAACACCCGCCCCCACAGGGTGGATGCCTCGGCGGTGCGGTCGGACAGCCAGACGAAGCCCTCGCTGCGGGAGAGTCGGCGCGACTCGCCGACCACCACGATCGCCGCGTCGGGACTGTTGCCGATCACTTCGAGGCTGTCCCGCAACAGGCCGCGCAGCGTGGCGATCGGCTCCTCGCCACGCTCGACGGTGGCCCGCTGTCGGCTCATGATTTCGGCGAAGAAGCTGTCGAGTACTTCGAGCAACATCGCTTCCTTGGACGGGAAGTGGTGGTACAGGCTGCCCGAGAGCATGTCGGCGGACTCGGCGATCTGCCGGACGGTCGTGGCGCCGTAGCCCCGCTTGGCGAACAGCGCACAGGCGTGTCTGATGATCTCCGCGCGTCGATCCGCTCGCGGCTTGATGTGACGCTCCGCACCCGCTCGATCGCTCAACACGATGCCAAGCGTAGTACGCCTGGGAATCCCATGCGGAATATCACGTTCCGGTAGTCCCTACTCGCCCCACGAGCCCCACCCGAACCACCCGACCGCACACCCGAGTCGCAGTGCGAACGAGTACAAAGCGCATCGGATGCGGGCACGACGACAGTCGCAACGAGCCTTCGAGCCCTCCGGATACCACCTGGGACCGAAAACGAGGCACCCGACCCCGCGCCATCATATCCTTGACTTAGTCATACACTTGGGGCAGGGTGAGATCAGGCTGGATCAATGCGTCGCCATCCGTGGACCGGCCCCGAAGACCGGCCACGCAGGACTCGCTAGGAGCGACCCCATGGGCAACCCCGTCATCGTCGAAGCCGTGCGCACCCCCATCGGCAAGCGCAACGGCCGGCTCGCCGGCCTGCACCCGGTGCAGTTGTTGTCGGCCGTCCAGCGCGGGCTGATCGAGCGGGCCGGGATCGACCCCGAACTGGTCGACCAGGTGATCGGCGGCTGTGTCACCCAGGCCGGCGAGCAGTCCGGCGACATCGTCAAGCACGCCTGGCTGTACGCCGGCCTGCCGCACCGCACCGGTGGCACCACGATCGACTGCCAGTGCGGATCCGCCCAGCAGTCGGTGCACCTGATCGCCGGACTGATCGCGACCGGCGCCATCGATGCGGGAGTTGCATGCGGCATCGAGTCGATGAGCCGCAACCCGCTCGGGCACACCGCCAAGCCCGGCCAGAAGTCCAAGCCGGAGGACTGGGCGATCGACCTGCCCGACCAGTTCACCGCCGCCGAGCGGATCGCCCGCAACCGCGGCATCACCCGCGCCGACGTCGACGCCCTGGGCGTGCGCTCACAGGCCAACGCCAAGCGCGCGTGGGACGAGGGCCGGTTCACCTCGCAGGTGGTCCCGGTCGAGGCACCCGTACTGGACGCCGAGGGCAAGCCCACCGGCGAGACCGTGCTGGTCGACCGCGACCAGGGTCTGCGCGACACCACGATCGAGAGCCTGACCCGCCTCAAGCCGGTGCTGCCCGACGGCATCCACACCGCCGGCAACTCGTCGCAGATCTCCGACGGCGCCGCGGCGCTGCTGATCATGGACGAGGACAAGGCACGCGCGCTCGGCCTGCGTCCGCGCGCTCGGATCATCGCGCAGGCGATGGTCGGCGCCGACCCGCACTACCACCTGGACGGTCCGAACGACGCGACCGAGCGGCTGTTCGCCCGCTCCGGGATGGCGATGTCCGACATCGACCTGTTCGAGGTCAACGAGGCGTTCGCGTCCGTCGTGCTCTCCTGGGCCCAGGTGCAAAAGGCCGACCTGGACAAGGTCAACGTCAACGGCGGCGCGATCGCGCTGGGCCACCCGGTCGGCTCCACCGGCGGCCGACTGCTGACCACCGCGCTCTACGAACTGGAGCGCACCGACAAGCAGTTCGCCCTGGTGACGATGTGCGCGGGCGGCGCCAACGCGTCCGGCACGATCATCGAGCGGATCTGACGCCCGCCAACCGGCACCGCACACGATCGAGCCCCGCACGCCGTCCGGCGTGCGGGGCTCGACCCGCGTTCATGGGCGAGTCGTGCGACTCGCGGCCCACTCAGTACCAGTGGTGGCTCTGCCAGAACGTCCACGCCTGGCACGGGCTGCCGTAGCGCTCGTTCATATAGCTCAGGCCCCACTTGATCTGCGTCTCGGGGTTGGTCCGCCAGTCGGCGCCGGCCGTGGCGTACTTGCTCGCCGGCAGCGCCTGCATCAGGCCGTACGCGCCGGACGACTTGTTCGTCGCGTCGACCCGCCAGCCGCTTTCCTTCGTGACGATGTTGCTGAAGCACGTGTACGCGCTCGAACTCATCATCGACTTGGCGATCGCCTGGGCGTCGGCGGCGGACGCCGACACCTTCTCCACCGCGCCGCGGTTGTCCGAGCGGGCGGCACGCTCCTGGGCCGCCTTGCGGTCCGCGGCCTCCTTGTCGGCCGCGGCCTTGTCCGCCGCCGCCTTGTCGGCCGCGGCCTTCTCCGCTGCGGCCTTTTCGGCGGCGTCGCGCTCGGCCTTGACCCGGGCGGCCTCTTCGGCCTGTACGCGCTGCGCCTCGTCGTAGGCGGCGGTCTGCGCGTCGGCCTGGTGGGTGATCCCGGTGCTCAGTTGCTGCGCCGCAGGGGCGGCAGGAACCTCGAGAAGCTTCGTGGTGCTTGCTTCGTCTACCGTCTGGGCGTCGGCGGACGCGGAAACTCCCGTGCCACTGAATCCGACCACGGCGCCAACGGCCGTGACAGCGGTGGCGGATGCCACGGCTATCCCCCGAACCGAGATCCGGCTCACACACGTTCCTTCCGACAGGCGCGCACCGCGGTCGAGCGGCGTACGAGTCCAACCCCCGGTCTGCCCACGCTCCCGGAGGGAGCATTTCGGCCCTCGCGCCGAACGATCGGTCCGGCGCGTGTGGCGGGCGGCGTACAGCAGGTCATGTGTCGAGTCGTCGGGCAGCGCTGTACGCGAGGGTCTTACAAGTCCAGCAGCCTGCCTCAGCCAAACATTCGGAAGCAATTTTCGAAGACGTGGCGAACATCACAACTCCGGGAAGGCCAAAGGCTTTTCCCTTTCCGCCGCGGACCGTTTCCACCCGGAATATGCGGACACGGCAAGGCCCCGCCGTCGACGTCTCGAAGCAGTCGAGACGTCGCCGACGGGGCCGGCCGAACAACTCCCTCCGGGGGCCTCACCAGGCATCCGTCAGCCGGGCAGGTCCTCCAACATCTCGGTCACCAGGGCCGCGATCGGCGAGCGCTCGGACCGGGTCAGGGTCACGTGCGCGAACAGCGGGTGTCCCTTGAGCTTTTCCACCACCGCGACCACCCCGTCGTGCCGACCGACCCGCAGGTTGTCCCGCTGCGCGACGTCGTGGGTGAGCACCACCCGCGAATTGCTGCCGATCCGCGACAGCACGGTCAGCAGCACATTGCGCTCCAGGGACTGCGCCTCGTCCACGATCACGAACGCGTCGTGCAACGACCGGCCGCGGATGTGGGTGAGCGGCAGCACCTCCAACATCCCGCGGGCGACGACCTCCTCGATCACGTCGGATGTGGTGACCGCCGACAGCGTGTCGAAGACCGCCTGGGCCCAGGGGCTCATCTTCTCGTTCTCGGTGCCGGGCAGGTAGCCGAGTTCCTGACCACCGACCGCGTACAAAGGACGGAAGACCATCACCTTGCGGTGCTGGTTGCGCTCCAGCACCGCCTCCAGGCCCGCGCACATCGCCAGCGCCGACTTGCCGGTACCGGCCCGGCCGCCCATCGACACGATTCCGATCTCCGGGTCGAGCAGCAGATCCAGCGCTATCCGCTGCTCGGCACTGCGCCCGTGCAGACCGAACACGTCCCGATCGCCGCGCACCAGGCGCACCCGCTTGTCCGCGGTGACCCGGCCGAGCGCCTTGCCGCGCTCGGAGACCAGCACCAGTCCGGTGTGGCAGGGCAGGTCGACGGCCTGCTCGATGTGCGTGCGATCGTGTTCGAACAGGGCGTCGATGTCGGCGGAATCGACCGTGAGTTCGGCCATTCCGGTCCAGCCCGAGGTGTTCACCAGTTCGGCGCGGTACTCCTCCGCGTTCAGTCCCACCGCGGACGCCTTGACGCGCATCGGCACGTCCTTGGACACCAGCGTCACATCGTGGCCCTCGGCCATCAGGTGCCTGGCCACCGCCAGGATGCGCGAGTCGTTGTCGCCCAGCCGGAATCCGGGCGGGAGCACGGTCGCGTCGATGTGATTGAGCTCCACCCGCAGGGTGCCGCCGGAATCCCCGATCGGCACCGGGGCGTCCAGGCGCCCGTACTGCGTACGAAGCTCGTCCAACATCCGCAGCGCGTGCCGGGCGAAGTAGCCCAACTCCGGGTGGTGCCGTTTGGCCTCCAACTCGGTGATCACGACGACGGGCAGAACGACCTCGTGCTCGTCGAACTTCAAGAGCGCCGACGGATCGGCAAGGAGCACGCTGGTGTCGAGGACATACGTCCGGTGCTGCGGAGCACGGCGTTGGATCGTGGCCACGGAGTGCCTCGCCCCCTCTCAGGGCACGCGCACCGTGCGCCCTGATCGCTCGGAGTCCGGGCCCCGGCCCGAAGGCCGGGTGCCCGGCCCTCCTGTCGCCGTGAACTGTGGAGCATGTAGAGCACGGAAGGGCCTCCCGGGCAGGTGACGGGGTGTCACCCACATATCGCACCGGCCCACAAGGATGTGCGCCGGCCCGACGGGGTTATTCCCGTCCAGGGCACCGCCAACACAAACCGGATGATCACATGCCGATGGAAACCCGGTCGTGAACGGCGGCGGTGACCGGGTGTCAGGCGCCGTAGCGGCGATGCCGGGCCGAGTAGTCGCGCAACGCCCGCAGGAAGTCCACCTTGCGGAAGTCCGGCCAGAACGCCTCGCAGAAGTAGAACTCCGAATGCGCGCTCTGCCACAACAGGAAACCGGACAACCGCTGTTCACCCGATGTTCGGATGACCAGGTCCGGATCGGGCTGGCCGCGGGTGTAGAGGTGCTCGGCGATGTGCTCGACGTCCAGCACCTCGGCCAGTTCCTCGATCGAGGTGCCCTTGCCGGCGTGCTCCACGAGCAGCGAGCGAACCGCGTCGGCGATCTCGTGCCGACCGCCGTAGCCGACCGCGACGTTGACGAACACTCCGGTGAGGTCGGCGGTCTCGGTCTCGGAGCGCTTGAGCACCTCGCGCGTGTGTTCGGGCAGCAGGTCCAGTGCGCCGACCGGGTGTACCCGCCAGCGGCGCGCGGCGGCCAGATCGGTGACCGCGTTCTCGATGATCACCATCAGATCGGCCAGTTCCTCCGGCGGCCGATTGAGGTTGTCGGTGGACAGCAGCCACAACGTGACCACCTCGACACCGACCTCTTCACACCAGGTGAGCAGCTCGTGGATCTTGTCGGCACCCTTGCGGTGCCCCTCGGCCACCTGTTCGCCGTACGCCTTGGCCCAGCGGCGATTGCCGTCCAGGATGACGCCGACGTGACGCGGTATCACCGTACGGTCGAGCGACGCCTCGATGCGCTTGCCGTATGCGCCGTATGCGAGGTCCCGCAGGCCCATGTCCACCTGCTCCTCCGTCCGTGATCACCCGCGCCGAAAACCCTACTCCCGTCCGACACCCGCTCGACGTCACGCGGCGGAGGGCGGGCGTGAAGATGCGGTGAAGGTCGGCTCGCGGACGGCGTGTCGCGCGCTCATCCGAGGGTGGCTTTCCGAACGCCGAGGGCCCGGCGGGAGAGATCCCGCCGGGCCCGGAGCGTACCGGTATTTTGACGTCGAGTCAGCTTCAGCCGTCGAGTCGCGAGACCAGCTTGTTGTACTCGTCCCACAGGCCCTGCGGGGTGTGCGAGCCGAACTTCTCCAGGTGCTCGGGGACCAGTGCGGCCTCCTGCTTCCAGATCTCGCGGTCCACGGTCAGGAGCAGGTCCAGCTCCGTGTCGGTGAGGTCCAGGCCCTTGAGGTCCAGGGATTCACGCGTGGGCAGTACGCCGATCGGGGACTCGACGCCGTCGGCGAGTCCTTCCAGGCGCTCGACGATCCACTTGAGCACCCGGCTGTTCTCGCCGAAGCCCGGCCAGACGAACTTGCCGTCGGCGTCCTTGCGGAACCAGTTCACGTAGTAGATCTTCGGCAGCTTGTCCGCCGAGGTGGCCTGGCCGATGTCCAGCCAGTGCGCCATGTAGTCGCCCATGTTGTAACCGCAGAAAGGCAACATGGCGAACGGGTCGCGACGCAGCTCGCCGACCGTGCCCTCGGCCGCGGCGGTCTTCTCCGAGGCGACGTTCGCGCCGAGGAAGACACCGTGCTGCCAGTCGAAGGACTCGGTCACCAGCGGCACCGCGCTGGCGCGCCGACCGCCGAAGAGGATGGCCGAGATCGGCACACCCTTCGGGTCCTCCCACTCGGGCGCGATCGTCGGGCACTGGGCGGCCGGGACGGTGAACCGCGCGTTGGGGTGGGCGGCGGGGGTCTCCGACTCGGGAGTCCAGTCGTTGCCCTTCCAGTCGACCAGGTGCGCGGGGGCGTCCTCGGTCATGCCCTCCCACCAGACGTCGTTGTCGTCGGTGAGCGCGACGTTGGTGAAGACCGAGTTGCCCCACATGGTCTTCATCGCGTTGGCGTTGGTGTGCTCGCCGGTGCCCGGCGCGACACCGAAGAAGCCCGCCTCGGGGTTGATCGCGTACAGCCGGCCGTCCTCGCCGAACCGCATCCACGCGATGTCGTCACCGACGGTCTCCACCGTCCAGCCCGGAATGGTCGGCTGGAGCATCGCGAGGTTGGTCTTGCCACACGCGGAGGGGAAGGCGGCGGCGATGAACTTCGGCTCGGCGCCCGAGGGAGGCGTGAGCTTGAGGATCAACATGTGCTCGGCCATCCAGCCCTCGTCCCGCGCCATGACCGACGCGATCCGCAGCGCGTAGCACTTCTTGCCGAGCAGGGCGTTGCCGCCGTAGCCCGAACCGTAGGACCAGATCTCCCGGTCCTCGGGGAAGTGCGTGATGTACTTCTCGCTGTTGCACGGCCACGGCACGTCCGCCTCGCCCTCGCCGAGCGGGGCCCCGACGGTGTGCACGGCCTTGACGAACTCGCCGTCGGTGCCCAGGAAGTCGAGCACCGCCTGGCCCATCCGGGTCATCGTGCGCATCGAGACCGCGACGTAGGCGGAGTCGGTGATCTCCACCCCGTAGGCGGCCAGCGACGAGCCGATCGGCCCCATGCAGAACGGCACCACATACATCGTGCGGCCACGCATCGAGCCGGCGAACAGACCGCCGAGCTTGGTGCGCATCTCGGCCGGGGCTATCCAGTTGTTGGTCGGACCCGCGTCCTCCTCCTTCTCGGAGCAGATGTAGGTCCGGTCCTCGACGCGCGCGACATCCCGAGGGTCGGAGGTCGCGTAGTAGCTGTTGGGGCGCTTGTTCTCGTCGAGCTTGCGGAAGGTGCCCTTCTCGACGAGGAGGTCGGCGAGGCGCTGGTACTCCTCGTCCGAACCGTCACACCATTCGATCCGGTCGGGCTGAGTCAGCCGGGCGATCTCACTCACCCAGTCGAGTAGCTGCCTGTGTTTCGTCGGGACCTCGTTGGCCACGATCGCTCCATTTCGCGCCTGGGACGGCGAGTCCCCGGCGTCGGGGTTGAGGGTTGCGGGGATTTTATCCGGTCGGCCGGGCGCAGAACCGCCCGGGACAGGGCCCCACCTGGAAGTTGTGCCCCGTACCGGACCGAAAACCCCAAAGACGTGCGCTTTCGCGCCCCTCCGGGACAAGATCTCCCGTGATGCGTCTCACTTTGTACTTACCAGTAACCTACGTGGGCGTAAGTACACTCGGCGACATGAGTGTGGACGCGCACGCCTTCCCGGCGCCCTTGACGCCCATCAAACCCAAGCTGCGCGGCTGGATCCACGCGGGGACTTTTCCCCTCGCGGTCGCCGCGGGCATAGTTCTGGTCGCCCTGGCCGGGGACGCCAAATCCCGCGTCGCCTGCGGCGTGTTCGCACTGACCGCGGCGATGCTCTTCGGCACCTCCGGGGTCTACCACCGAGGCAACTGGGGGCCGCGCGGCGAGGCCGTTCTGCGCCGGCTGGATCACGCCAACATCTTCCTGATCATCGCGGGCACCTACACCCCGTTGACCATTCTATTGCTGGGCAAAAGCGACCAAATCCTACTGTGGGTGGTGTGGATCGGGGCACTCGCCGGGATCGGTTTCCGGGTGTTCTGGATCGGCGCGCCACGCTGGCTCTACACCCCGATCTACGTCGCGCTGGGCTGGGCGGCGGTGTTCTACCTGCCCGAGTTCATGCGCGAGGGCGGCGTCGCGGTGGTGGTCCTGGTGATCGTCGGCGGCGTGCTCTACAGCCTCGGCGCGGTGGTCTACGGGATCAAGCGGCCCAACCCCTCGCCACAGTGGTTCGGCTTCCACGAGGTCTTCCACGCCTTCACACTGCTCGCCTTCGCGAGCCACTTCGTCGCCGTCGCGCTGGTCGCGCTGGACTGATCCCCTCCCGCTCGTCGCCTCGAAGGCCCGCCGCTCCGTTCGGAGTTGCGGGCCTTCGAGCTTTTCCGGGTTTTCCCCCGAGCTTGGGCTGCTCTTTGCCGAGAAAATCGACCGTCACTCGATTTTGAGAGCTACTGTCAGAAGGCAGAAGCAATCAATAGATGGGGACTGTCATGAATGCGACGCAGCAGGGGTCGGATCGCCCGGCCGAAGCCGACGCTCCGCCCGACCCCAGGCGGTGGTGGGCGTTGGGCGCGTTGGTGGTCGGGCTCTTGGTGGTCGGCCTGGACACCACGATCATCAACGTGGCGATGCCGACGCTGAGCGAGCAACTGGGCGCGAGCACGGGCGACCTGCAGTGGATCGCCGACTCGTACATCGTGGTGTTCGCGGCGCTGATGCTCCCGGCCGGACTGATCGGCGACCGCTACGGCCGGCGTCGCTTCCTGCTCGTGGGGCTGGCGATCTTCGGCGTCGGCTCGGTGGTCGGCGCGCTGGTCGGCTCGGTCGAAGGGGTGATCGCGGCGCGCGCCCTGATGGGCATCGGCGGGGCGTTCATCATGCCGCTGTCGTTGTCCATCCTGCCCGCGCTCTTCCCGGCCGCCGAGCGCGGCAAGGCGATCTCGGTCTGGGCCGCGAGCACGGCCCTGGGCATCCCGCTGGGCCCGATCCTGGGCGGGCTGCTGCTGGAGCACTTCTGGTGGGGCTCGGTGTTCCTGATCAACATCCCGATGGTCGGGCTGGCCCTGCTCGTCAGCGTCTTCCTGCTGCCGGTCTCGCGCTCCCCCGAGGCACCGAAGGTGGACCTCACGGTCACCGCGCTGGTGGTCGCCGCGCTGACCACGCTGATCTTCGCGCTGATCGAGGCGCCCGAGTGGGGCTGGGCCGACACCCGCGTGCTCGCGCTGTTCGGCGCGGCGGCGCTGCTGATCGCGAGCGTGGTGGTGCGCGAGACCCGGGCCCGGCAGCCGATGATCGACCTGGGGCTCTTCCGCGACCGCAACTTCCTGTGGGCCACCATCGCCGCCCTGGTGCCGTCCTTCGCGATCTCCGGCGTGTTGTTCCTGGTCCCGCAGCGCTTCCAGGGCGTGGACGGCCACAACGCGTTCGGCACCGGACTGCGGCTGCTGCCGCTGCTGGGCGGGCTGTTCGTGGCCTCGCTGACCAGTACCCGGCTCGCGGCGCGGTTCGGCTACAAGGTGGTCATCCCCAGCGGCCTGTTCGTGCTCGGTTGCGGGCTGCTGTTGGGCGCGACCGGCTCGGCGGACGACGGGTACGGGCGGACCGCCTTCTGGCTCGTGGTGACCGGGCTGGGCCTGGGCACGTCGCTGGTGCCCTCGATGGACGCGGTGATGGCCAACCTGGCGCCGGAGCGCACCGGGATGGGATCGGCCCTGGTGCAGACCCTGCGCCAGGTGGCGGGCGCACTCGGGGTGGCCATCCTGGGCAGTGTGCTGGCCTCCGCCTACCTGGACCGGATCGACACCGCCGGTCGCCCCGGCCCGGTCGCCGACGCCGCACGCGATTCGATCGGCGGCGCGGTCAAGGTGTCCGACCACGGCGCGGACCCGACGCTGCTCGACTCGGCCCGCGAGGCGTTCGTACACGGCATGAATCTGAGCCTGCTGATCTGTGGCATCGCCTCGCTGGTGTTCACCGTCGCGGTGGCGATCTTCCTGCCCCGGCGCACCGTCGCCGCACCGGGGTCCGCGCCGGGTGTCGGTGAACCGGGAGAATCGACGCATGACCGCGAAGGAGTCCTCCATCCCTGACCTGCCCGGCTCGCCCGCGGGGTTGCGCGAGCGCAAGAAGATCAAGACCCGGCAGGCGATTCGCCGGGAGGCGTATCGACTCTTCCGCGAGCACGGCTACGACGCGACCACCGTCGACCAGATCGCCGAGGCCGCGGAGATCTCGCCCAGTACCTTCTTCCGCTATTTCCCGAGCAAGGAGGACGTCGTACTCACCGACGAGTACGACCCCCTCCTGATCGAGATCCTGCGGACGGCACCCGACGACATGAGCATGCTCCGGGTGGTGCGCACCAGGGTGCTGGACGTCCTGCGCGAGATCATCCGGGTGGACGGTGCGGAGATGGCCACCCGGATGACGCTGGTGCTCAACGTGCCGGCGCTGCGGCGGCGCACCTACGAGCAGCAGATGTCGTCCTGGACGCTGATCGCGGAGGCGTACGCCGCCCGCTCCGGGCGCTCCCCGTACGACCTGGAACTGCGCGTCGCCGCCGCCTCGATCAACGCGGCGATGGCCGAGGCGATCATGGCGTGGGCACGCGC
This sequence comes from Embleya sp. NPDC059213, assembly GCF_042754445.1. NCBI lineage: Bacteria > Bacillati > Actinomycetota > Actinomycetes > Kitasatosporales > Streptomycetaceae > Embleya > Embleya sp. NPDC059213. The sequence goes on along the minus strand of NZ_JBHZAV010000005.1, from coordinate 68,040 downwards.
CGGCTGCACCGGGGACCTGGTCGCCATGGTCGACCGGGCCCTCGCCCTGTTGGAGACGGGGCTGCGGCACAACCCGTGATGTCGGTGGTCGTTCGGTGCGGCCCCGGCCCGTGGGCGCCGGGGCCGCGGCGGCGCGGGCGCCGGTCTCAGGCCCGGGCCACCGCCTTGGACAGCACCTGTTCGGCCAGTTGCTCCGGGTCGGTCACCGGCGCGTCGCAGGTGAAGTGCCGACATACGTACGCCGCCGGTCGGCCGCCCACCAGCGGCCGGTCGCGCAGCAGCGGCATCGGCGACTCCTCGGCCGGGTCGCCCATCGCGACCACCGCGCCGGGGGCGGTGGACATCAGCGCGGTCAGGTAGAGCGCCCAGGTCGCGTCGTCGTCGCGCGGGCCGACCACGGCGATCTCGCGTGGCCCGTCCAGCCACGCCTCGGCGACGGCCAGGCCCCAGCCGACCATGCGCGGGGCCTGCGCGGCCAACACCTTGACCAGGCCCAGCGCGCGGCCGGCGGCCTCGCGGTGGTCCTCCGAGCCCAGGTGCGCCGCGTAGCCCAGCAGCGCGCCGGCCGCGCCGGTCCAGCCCGACGGGGTGACGCCGTCGGTGGGGTCCTGCGGTCGGCGGAAGAGTTCCTCGGCGTCGTCGGCGGTGTCGTACAGCGCCCCGTCCTCGTCCACGAAGTGCCCCAGCACCACGTCCACGAGCACGCCGGCGAAGGTCAGCCACGCGTCGTCCGAGGTCACCGCGTACAGCGCGAGGAAACCCTCGGCCACGTCCGCGTAGTCCTCCAGGACACCCGCGTTCGGCCCCGGCCGGCCGTCGCGCGAGGTGCGTACCAGCCGGTCGCCCAGCTCGTCGTCCTCGTCGCCGCCCAGATGCACCGCGAGCAGCAGGTCGGCCGCCGCGAGCGCGGCGTCGAGCAGGTCGGGGCGGGAGAACAGGGTGCCGGCCTCGGCCAGCGCGGCGATGGCCAGCCCGTTCCACGCGGCCACCACCTTGTCGTCCCGGCTCGGCCGGGCCCGCTCCGCGCGGGCGGCCAGCAACCTCGCCCGTACGTCGGTCAGTCGCTCGACGTCCTCGGGGTCGTCGAGCAGTTGCAGGACGGACATGCCGTGCTCGAAGGTGCCCTCCTCGGTCACCGCGAACACCTCGGCCGCCCACGCGCCGTCCGCCTCGCCCAGCACCTCGACCAGTTGCGCCGGGGTCCAGGCGTAGAACGCGCCCTCGACCGACTTCCCGTCCGGGTCCGGGCTGTCCGCGTCCAGCGCGGAGGCGAACGCGCCCTCGGGGGTCCGCAGTTCGCCGACCACGAAGTCGGCCGTCTCCAGCGCGATCCGCCGGGCGAACTCGCTCCCGGTGGCCCGCCACAGGTGGGTGTACACCCGGATCAACTGGGCGTTGTCGTAGAGCATCTTCTCGAAGTGCGGCACCACCCACGCCTCGTCCACCGAGTACCGCGCGAAGCCGCCGCCGAGTTGGTCGTAGATGCCGCCCCGGGCCATCGCCTCGCAGGTCTCCTGGGCCATCTCCAGCGCCGCCTCGGACTCGGTCCGGGCGTGGTGCCGCAGCAGGAACTCCAACACCATCGACGGCGGGAACTTGGGCGCGCCGCCGAAGCCGCCGCGCGCACCGTCGTACTCGCGCGCGAGCAGGGTCAGCGCCCGGTCCAGATCCTCGGCGGTCGGTGCCTCGCCGCCCGTGTGCAGGTCGCGCGGGGCGGCCAGGGAGGTGGCGACCTGGAGGCCGGTGCGGCGCACCTCGTCGTTGCGGTCGACCCAGGCTTCGGTGATCTTGTACATGATCTGCCGGAACGAAGGCATCCCCCGGCGCGCCTCGCTCGGGAAATAGGTGCCGCAGAAGAACGGCTCCCCGTCGGGCGTGGCGAACACGGTCATCGGCCAGCCGCCCTGGCCGTGGTTCATCGCGACCGTGGCCTCCATGTAGATCGCGTCCACATCCGGCCGTTCCTCGCGGTCGACCTTGATCGCGACGAAGTTCGCGTTGACGATCTCGGCGGTGGCCTCGTCCTCGAAGGACTCGTGGGCCATCACGTGACACCAGTGGCACGCGCTGTACCCGACGCTGAGCAGGATCGGGACATCACGACGACGGGCCTCCGCGAACGCCTCCTCACCCCACGGCCACCAGTCGACGGGGTTGTCGACGTGTTGGAGCAGGTAGGGCGACGTGGATCCCGCAAGACGATTCGGCATACCGCCATCCTCGCGTGCCGACCCCGGCCGGAGTCGGCAACCCCCGGCGCGTCGGCGCGGCCGGGCCGGATTCGTCGTCAGTCCCGTCTGCCGTAAAGGTGGAGGGTGATCGGGCCGCAGATGAGGGTGAGGGTGGCGGTTGCGGCGAGGGACCAGAGGATCTCGCCGGTGCCGCCGGTGCCGCCCATCAGGGCGCGGGCCGCGCTCGCGACGTGGCTGAGCGGGTTGATCTCGACGAAGGCTTGCAGCCGGCCGGGCATGGTGCTCGGCCGGACGAAGACGTTGCCGGCGAAGGACAGCGGCATCAGCACGGCGTTGGCGATGCCCAGGACGACGGCGGGGTCGCGGACGGCCGGCGCGACCGCGGCCCACCGCAGGGACAGCGAGAGCCCGAAGGCGACGACCAGGACGACCGCGGCGAGCACGCCCGGCACGCCGCCGCAGCACCGCGGCGCCGCCGATCCGATGCCCGGCGCAGCATCGACGCCATCCTCGACGCGGCCCGCGTCGTGCTCGGCGAACGCCCCGACGCGAGCATGGAGGAGGTCGCCGCCACGGCCGGCGTCACCCGCCAGACCGTCTACGCGCACTTCGCGTCACGGGACGCCCTGGTCGTCGCCCTCGTCGAGGCCGCGGCGGCCGAATACCTCGCCGCGCTCGATGCCGCGGGGCTCGACAGCGCCCCGCCCGCCGACGCGCTGGCCCGGTTCCTGGACGCCGGATGGCAGTTCCTGCGCCGCCACCCGCTCCTGCTCAACCCCACCGCGCCCGGCGCTCCGCAGCCCAACCGCAACGCTCTCTCCGAGGTCGTCCCCCGCCGGCTCGAACGGCTCATCCAACGCGGCCGACACACCGGCGACTTCGACGCCGCCCTCCCCGCCGGGTGGCTCGCCGACGCCGTCATCGGCCTCCAGCACACCGCCGCGGCACAACTGGCAGCCGGCCGGGTCACCACCGACGAGGCGGCAACCCTGTGCCTGGCGAGCGCCCTCCGCCTCTGCGGCGACGGGACACGTCGCTAGGGCGTGTCTTCGATCCCCCGCCGAGCGCCACGACACCCGCGGTCCGGCCGGGTCGTCGTCCGTCGGTCCCACTCCCATGGAATTCACACGGAACCCGCGTAGACCCCGACCAGGGCCGGAACGACGGCCGTGCCGAGGTCGTGGATCGCGTCGAAATGGGCCCGCAGTGCGGGCGTTCGCGCACGAGAGGCTTCGGCAGCGGCTTCAATGGGGTCGAGGCGACGTTGGGAATCGGGGGCATTCCATGATGCGGGTGACGGCGGTGGGGGCGGCCCTGATCGTGAGCGGTGCGCTCGTGGTCGGGTGCCAGGGGGGTTCGTCCAAGAGCGGTCCGTTCGGCCTGGGGGCGACCGACTCGCCCAGTGCGAGCGCGAGTACGGATCGGCCCGGTCCGCCGCCGCCTCCCCCGCTCGACCCGGTCACCTCCGCGCCGCCGACGACCAGCGCGCCCCCGAGCCCCACCACGACCACCCGCGCCGATGTGCAACTGAGCGCCGCGCAGGCCAAGACGCTGGTCGCGGGGGTCGCCCTGGTACCCAAGGACTGGGGTCCGACCTACGTCCCCCAGGAGCGCAACTACGAGTACGGCGGCCTGGATCGGGTGGTCACCGGCACCGACTGCAAGCAGGTCGTCCAGGGCACCACGGCGGGCGCACTCGCGACCCTGTCGCGCTACGTGTACATCCCGGACGGCCAACCGAGCGTGGACAACCTGAGCAAGACGCTCGCGACGTCCTCGGCGACCGTCTACTCCAGCACCGCGGCGGCGCAGACCGACATGCGGATCGGTATCGCCGACGGCCGACGCTGCCCCAACCAGGTGCTCGTCGGAGACGAGAAGCTGAACGACATCCAGGTCTACGACCTGACCGTGCCGGGCATCGACGAGGTGCACCTGGCGCGCGCCAAGTGGTTCGCCAAGGGCGGCGGATCGCCCTTCCAGTACGTATGGGTGACGGCCCGTCAAGGCCAGATGGTGCTCACCGCGGCGGTCGTGGACCGAGGCGACAAGACCTTCGAGTCGGCCAAGGACCAGGCCATCGACGCACTGGCCAGGATGGTCGTGCGCACCCGGACGCAACTGCGCTGACCCGGCGCGACCACGCTGATTACCATGGGGCTCCACGCTTCACGGGGGGTCGTCGGCATGTATGGCACAGGCATACGCACAGGCACCGGCATACGCACGGGCGGCATACGCACGGGCGCCATACGCGCAGGCGGCGGAAACCGGGCGGCGGTTCGCGCGATCGGTCCGGTGCTGGGCGTCCTGCTGCTCGCGGGCTGCGCCGACGGCGGCGACGACCCGTTCGCGATCACCCCGAACGGCGCGCCCACCGGCACCTCCCCGGTGGTCAAGGGCCCCGGCCCGACCACCAGCCGTCCGTCCGCCACGCCGGCCACGTCCGCACCGCCGAGCCGCACCCCGGAACAGGCCCAGGCCCTGGCCGCGTCGCTCGCCCTCACCCCGGAGGACTGGGGTACCGGCTTCGCCAAGCAGGGCACCTACGAGTTCGCCGGCGAGACCTGGACGGACTACGCCGCCGACTGCACCCAGCAGACCGTGCCGTTGGCACCGAGCATCACCGGCCAGTGGGTGCGCCAGGTGCAACTGTCGGACACCGCACAGACCAAGGTGCTCTCCAGCGGCAGCACCACGGTGGTCGTGCACAAGGACGTGCGCGGCGCGCACGAGCAGGTCCAGAACGCGCACCAGGTCAAGGACCGCTGCCCGACCCGCACCTACACGGACGGCACCCAGGCCAAGGACACCCCCGGCGCCGAGCAACCCCCGTTCGCCGAGGCCGACGAGGTGTTCGCCGAGGAGGGCCTGATGTACCCCAAGGGCGGCGGCGGACCGTACCCCTACGTCGTGTTGACGCTGCGCAAGGACACCGTGGTGATGTCCGCCTACTTCAGCGCCCCCGCCGCCGACCGCATGCCCGAGGTACGCACCCGCACCACCCAGGCGGCCCGCCTGATGCTGGACCGTCTGCTGCGCCGGTAGCGGTGTCCGCCCGAACGCGCGCCCTCGCCCGAGTGACGCGTCAGCGCCCGCCCGTCCGGGCGACTAACGTTCCGGTCATGACCCAATCGCACGGCTTTGAGACCCTGGCGATCCATGCCGGGCAGGAACCCGACCCGCTGACCGGGGCCGTGGTTCCGCCGATCTACCAGGTGTCCACGTACAAGCAGGACGGCGTCGGCGGGCTGCGTGGCGGCTACGAGTACAGCCGTTCCGGCAACCCGACCCGTACCGCGCTCGAAGAGTGCATCGCGGCCCTGGAGAACGGCACCAGGGCACTGACCTTCGCGTCCGGTCTGGCCGCCGAGGATTGCCTGTTGCGCTCCCTGTGCGCACCCGGCGACCACGCGGTGATCCCGGACGACGCCTACGGCGGCACCTTCCGACTCTTCGCGAAGGTCGCCTCCCGATGGGGCATCGACCACACCCCCGCGCACGCCGGCGACCTCGACGCGGTGCGCGCCGCGATCCGGCCGGGCGTGACCCGGCTCGTGTGGTGCGAGACGCCGAGCAACCCGCTGCTCGGCGTCGCCGACATCGCCGCGCTGGCGAGCGTCGCGCACGACGCGGGGGCGCTGCTCGTGGTGGACAACACGTTCGCCTCGCCCTACCTCCAGCAACCGCTGACGCTGGGCGCCGACGTCGTGGTGCACTCCACGACGAAGTACATGGGCGGGCACTCCGACGTCATCGGCGGCGCGCTCGTGGTGAACGACACCGCGTTGGCCGCCGAGTTGGTGTTCCACCAGAACGCGATGGGCGCGGTGCCCGCGCCGTTCGACGCGTGGTTGACGCTGCGCGGTCTCAAGACCCTCGGGGTCCGGATGGACCGGCACTGCGCGAACGCCGAGCGGGTCGTGGACCTGCTGTCGCGCCACCCCAGGGTGCGCGAGGTGCTGTATCCCGGGCTGCCCGGGCACGCGGGACACGACGTCGCGGTCAAGCAGATGAAGGCGTTCGGCGGCATGGTGTCGTTCCGGGTGAACGGCGGCGAGGATGCCGCCGTACAGGTGTGCAACCGGACCGAGTTGTTCATCCTGGGCGAGTCGCTCGGCGGCGTCGAGTCGCTGATCGAGCACCCGGGCCGGATGACCCACGCGTCGGCGGCCGGCTCGCCGCTGGAGGTGCCCGGCGACCTGGTCCGGCTGTCCGTGGGCATCGAGTCCGCCGACGACCTGCTGGCGGACCTGGAGCAGGCGCTGCGCTGACCCTTCGACCGGCCTGCCTAACGCGTCGTCTCCGAGCACGCCGAGCACGCGGTCACCAGGTTGCCGGTCTCGTCGTAGACGGTGATCGAGACCGGGGTGTCGGTGGCGAACGCCCACAGGTAGGCGACGCCGGGCAGGCCGGGCGGGCGGTCCAGGCGCATCTGTTGCGCGCCGGCGGCCTCGCGCAGTTCGCCGCGTACCGCCGGGGCGGGCATGCTCTGGCCGACCAGGACCGCGACCACCAGGCGCCGCCCGGTCGGCGCGTACACGCCCGGGTCCAGGGCCATCGTGTCCAGCCGGCCGGGAGTCGGCAGGAAGTGGCAGATCGGCGCGCCCGGCGCGGTCGGTTCGCTCGGCTCGGTCACACTGCCCAGACACCACGACGAACCGTATTCGGGACCCCCGTCGCCGATCCACACCGCGCCGCCGAGCCCGACGTCGGTCCGCGGCGACCGCGGCGTCTCGTTCTCGACCGGCCACAGCGGGGTCGGGGCCGGTGGCGCCGGCGGCAACCCGCCTCCGCCGCCGGTCCCCGGGGTGGCCAGCCACCCGCCGATCGCCGCACCGGCCAACAGGCCCGAGGCGAGCAGGTGCCGCAGCCGGTGCAGGTACGCCCGCCGCCGTACCCGGTGGGCCAGGTTCGCGGGCAGCGGCCGGTACGGGAACCGCGGCGGCTCGGGTATCTCCTCCGGGTCCGCCGCCCCCGGCGTCGGCGCCGTCACGCTCATCGGATCGGTTCCGCGCTCGCGACCGACCGCGCGCGATCGGGCGCCGGCAGGCCGGCGGCCGGCATCCGGGCCATCCCGCGCCGCCACGCGAGAGCCACCGTCTCGATCGGCAACCCCAGCGCCTCGGCCGCGTCGTACTCGTCCAGGCGGGCGTACAAACGCAGCACCACGGCGGCCCGCTCGACCCGGCCGAGTCGATCCAGCGTGGTGAACGGTTCGCCCCCGTCCGGGAGTTCGCCCCGATAGCCGCGCGGCCCCGGCCGCCAGGGGTCCAGGTATCCGGCCATCAGCGCCCGCCACGCGGTGCGGACCGGATCCTGGCCGGGCGATCTGTTCCAGTGCACACACGCATGCGCCAGAGCCCGCTCGACCCGACGCTCGGCGCGTCGGCGGTCGCCGGTGAGCAGGTCGGCGGCCTGCAACAGTTGGGTGCCGACGGTCTGCACGAAGAGATCGAACTCGCGAGCGTCGCGCCTGTGCACGGTCCCTCCCGCAGGTCTGCCGAGCGGATGCCCTGGGGCCGGCCCGTTGCCGTCGCCGCTCACTTGTGTTGCTGCCCCACACCTGTTCGGGTAGTCGCGTATCGCGACATGTCGGCCCCTGTCGGCTGTCGCCGCCGGCCGAGCCCCCACCGGGCGCGACGACGACACCACACTTCGTTGTCGCCACGGTAAAACGTGCGGCCCTCGAAGGGGGGTGGAATCGAGCGGTCGGGCCCGCCGATCTTGGTCCGCGCAATATCCTTCGGAGCACCACATCCGATCGACGAACGAGCGGCGATGACAGCGGACCAGGCCCATGACGACCCCACCGGCTCTGCCGACCCGCTCTACGACCGCCTGCAGCACGAGGTGGCGTTGTTCGCGCGCCGCGCCGAGCAGACCCGGCTCGGTGCCGTAGGCGAACTGCGCAACTCGATGGACCGGGCGGCCTACCTGCTGCTCGGCCGGCTGGAGACGGGCGGGCCGATGGGCGTCAAGGCCCTCGCGCAGGCGATGACGATCGACTCGTCCACGGTGACCCGGCAGGTCACCCCATTGGTCGAACAGGGCCTGGTGGATCGGGTGCCCAATCCCGACGACGGCCGCGCCGTGCTGCTCGAACTCTCCGCCGAGGGCCGGGATCGGCTGCACCAGGTGCGCAACGCCCGGCAGCGCCTGATGGCGGAGATCTGCGCGGGCTGGAGCCTGGACGACCGCGAGCGGTTCACCGAATTGCTCACCCGATTCAACGCCTCGATGGAGCGCCGGCAGAGCCGCAACCCGGCCGGCTCCTGAACTCCCGGGACCACCGGGGCGGAAGGAGACCCGGCGCATCCGCACGGGCGGTTGGTGCGACACTCGGCGTATGAGCAGCCCAGCCCCGGCCACGGTGACCCTCCACGACATCCGCATCGCGCGAAAGATGCTGGAGAGCGTCATTCGCGAGACCCCGATCAGGCCGTGTCGGGCGCTGACCGACCGAATCGGCACGCCGGTCCACCTCAAGTGCGAGAACCTGCAACGCACCGGGTCCTTCAAGATTCGCGGCGCGTACGTGCGGATCGCGGGTCTGTCCGAGGCCGAGCGCGCCCGCGGCGTGGTCGCGGCCAGCGCCGGCAACCACGCCCAGGGCGTCGCGCTCGCGGCCCGCACCCTGGGCGTCGCGTCCACCGTGTTCATGCCGGCCGGCGCGCCGCTGCCCAAGGTGGCCGCGACCCGCTCGTACGGCGCCGAGGTGATCCTGGGCGGCGACAACGTCGAGCACGCGCTCGCCGCCGCGCGCGCGTACGCGGACGAGACCGGGGCGGTGTTCATCCACCCCTTCGACCACCGCGACGTGGTGGCCGGTCAGGGCACCGTCGGCCTGGAGATCCTGGAGCAGTGCCCCGACGTCAAGACCATCCTGGTGGGCACCGGCGGCGGCGGCCTGTTGGCCGGAATCGCCGTCGCGGTCAAGGCACTTCGCCCCGACGTCAAGGTGATCGGCGTCCAGGCGGCGTCGGCCGCCGCGTACCCGCCCTCGCTCGCCGCCGGCGCACCGGTGTCGCTGCCGTCGTTCGGCACGATGGCCGACGGCATCGCGGTCGGCCGCCCCGGCGAGGTCCCGTTCGCGCTGATCCGCGAGCACACGGACGGCATCCGCACGGTGGGCGAGGAATCCCTGTCGCAGGCCCTGCTGCTGTGCATGGAGCGGGCCAAGCTGGTGGTCGAGCCCGCCGGCGCCGCGTCGGTGGCGGCGCTGCTGGAGTCCGACGAGCCGGTCGAGGGCCCGGTGGTAGCGGTGTTGTCCGGCGGCAACGTGGACCCGCTGCTGATGTTGCGGGTGCTCCGGCACGGCCTGGCCTCGGCCGGGCGCTACCTGTCGCTGCGAGTGCGCATTCCGGACAGCCCCGGCGCGTTGGCCACCCTGCTGGGCCGGTTGGCGGAGACCGACGCCAACATCGCGGCGGTGTCGCACGTGCGTACCGACGCGACGTTGCGGGTCGGCGAGGCGGACGTGGACCTGCAGTTGGAGACCAAGGGCCGCAGCCACTGCGCGGCCGTGGTCGAGGCGCTGTACGGCGCGGGGTACACGGTCAGCAAGAGCTGAACCGTCGGCGAGCGCCGAGCCGTCGACGGGAGTCGAGCCGCCGGGGCCGGTGCCGATCCGCGCCCGCAGGAGAGCATCGCCGGGTCGGCCGTTCGGGGTCGTCGTCGCGTTGTCGGTGCCGTGTGCTTGGCTGGCAAGCCAAGCCATGTCCGTCCACGGAGGACGCGGCCGAGAGGCAGTCGGGGTCGTCGACGCACGAGCGGGCGATCACGGAAGCGCCGTCGACCGGATACGCAGAGTTACGCTTCCGGGGAAAAACGGTCGCATGCTCGGTGCGTTGGGCGCATGGTGGAGATCTGAATCGATCGGCCCGCCCCCATGCCCCATCCGCACGAGGAGTGATCCACCGATATGCAGGAAGCGATCGTCGCCGAAGGTCTCGTCAAGACCTTCGGCTCGGTCCGAGCGCTCGACGGCGTGGACGTGAGTGTGCCCACGGGCACCGTCCTGGGCCTGCTCGGACCGAACGGCGCAGGCAAGACGACATGCGTACGTGTGCTGACCACCTTGCTCGAACCCGATTCCGGGCGAGCCGTGGTGGCCGGTCACGACGTGCTCAAGAACCCCAACGCGGTCCGCCGCTCGATCGGCCTGTCCGGCCAGTTCGCCGCCGTCGACGAGTATCTGACCGGCCGGGAGAACCTGCGGATGGTCGGCGAGCTGTACCAGCTCAGCGGTCGAGACGCCAAGCGTCGGGCCGACGAACTGCTCACCCAGTTCGACCTGTCCGAGGCGGGGGACCGACCCGCCAAGACCTATTCGGGCGGCATGCGCCGCCGGCTCGACCTGGCCGCGGCGCTCGTGGTCAGCCCGCCGGTGATGTTCATGGACGAGCCGACCACCGGGCTCGACCCGCGCAACCGCATGGCGTTGTGGCGGGTGATCGAGGAACTGGTCGCGGGCGGCACCACGTTGCTGCTGACCACGCAATACCTGGAGGAGGCCGACCACCTCGCGCACGACATCGCGGTGGTCGACCACGGCAAGGTGATCGCCCGCGGCACCGCCGACCAGCTCAAGGCCAAGGTCGGCGGCGAGCGGGTCGAGGTGGTCGTGCACGATCCGGAGCGCCTCGCCGACGCGAGCGAGATGCTGACCTCGTTCGGCAAGGGCGAGTTGGGCGTGGTCAAGCTCCAGCGGCGGATCACCGTCCCGGTCACCGGCGGCGCCAAGCTGCTCGCCGAGATCATCCGCGAACTCGACGCGCGTGGCATCGAGATAGACGACATCGGGCTGCGCCGGCCCACCCTGGACGACGTGTTCATCTCGCTGACCGGCCATGCCACAGAGGGTGAGGGCAACACCGGCACCGGCAACGAGGACGACGAGCACCCGAGCGAGGACGGCCCGCAGCGTGGCCGTGCCAAGGCGGTGAAGCAGTGATGGCAGCGATGGCAGTAACGGCCGGGACGGCCCTGCCGACCCAGACCCCCGCGGCCGCGCCGCGAAACCCGACCGGACTGGAGGTCGAGGGCCGGTGAGCACCGAGACGACAACCCTCGCGTCGAAGACATTGGCGCCCGCCGCCCGCGGCGATGTGGCGCGCTCCATCCACGATTCCCTGGTCATCGCCCGCCGGAATCTGATTCGGATGACCCGGATTCCGGAGATGATCCTCTTCGGCGTCATCCAGCCGGTGATGTTCGTGGTGCTGTTCACGTACGTCTTCGGCGGTTCGATGAACGTCGGTGGCAGTACCGACGCCGACGTCTACAAAGACTTCCTGATGGCGGGCATCTTCGCGCAGACCGTCACGTTCGCCACCGCGGGATCGGCCGCCGGCATCGCGGACGACATGCAGAAGGGGCTGATCGACCGGTTCCGCTCGCTGCCGATGGCGCGCGGTGCCGTGTTGACCGGCCGCACGGTGGCCGATCTCGTCCAGACCGCCATCACGATGCTCGTTCTCGCGGTCGTCGCGCTGATCGTGGGCTGGCGCACCGGATCGGCCGATCCGACCACCGCCGGGCGGGTGCTGGCCGGCTTCGGCCTGCTGCTGCTCCTGGGCTACGCCTTCACCTGGATCGGCGCGCTGATCGGGCTGTCCGTACGAACCCCGGAGGCGGCGACCTCGGGCGGGATCATCTGGCTGTTCCCGGTCACGTTCATCTCGAACGCCTTCGTGGACTCCAGCCAGATGACGCCCTGGGTGCGGCACATCGCCGAGTGGAACCCGTTCAGCGCGACCGTTCAGGCCGCGCGGGTGTTGTTCGGCAACCCGGGCGTCGTGCAGTCCGACGCCTGGCCGATGCAGCACCCGGTCTGGGCCTCGCTGCTCTGGTCGGCCCTGATCATCGTGCTCTTCCGAGCGCTCGCGGTCCGCAAGTACCTCCGGGCGACCGGCTGAGCACGGGCCTCGCCCGGGAGAACGCAAGCGGCCCGGCTCCCGAATACCGGGAGCGCGGGCCGCTTCGGGTCGTTGCTCAGCCCTTGTAGGGCTTGGCCGCCAGGACCTCGACACTGGTGCTCTTGCCGTTCGGCAACGCGAAGGTGGCCTGGTGGCCGACCGACTTGCCGTTGATCGCCTTGCCCAGCGGGGACTGCGGCGAGTAGACGTCCACGTCGCTCACGGCGTCCTCGCGCGAGCCGAGCAGGAAGGTGGTGGGGTCGTCCCGGTCGCCGTTGAAGATCACGGTGACGACCATGCCGGGCTCGACCACGCCGTCGTCCGCGGGGGCCTCGCCCACCTTGGCGTTCTGGAGCAGGCCGATGAGCTGGCGGATCCGCAGCTCCTGCTTGCCCTGCTCCTCCTTGGCCGCGTGGTAGCCCGCGTTCTCCTTGAGGTCGCCTTCCTGGCGGGCCTCTTCGATCTTCACGGCGATTTCGGAACGGGCGGGACCCGACAGGTGTTCCAGCTCGGCCTTCAGCCGGTCGTACGCCTCCTGGGTGAGCCAGGTGACGCTTTCGCTGGTCTGGGTCACGGGGTGCTCCTCGTAGGTCTGCGACAGGGTTGCGTACACGGTGCGTACGAAAGAGGTACACGCGACCCGACCGGCCCTCGGGACGAGCCCGGGCGGCACGGGAGGGGTCACATATACCAGCGCCCCCTCACCGTCCGCGGTGTGAACACCTCGGGTCGTGAGGGGACGAAGCTTCGAGAGTAACAATCTCCCGACGTCTCGGGCAGTCACCCGGACTCGGGCGGCATCCGGCGGCTCGGGCGGCCGGCCCCTGCCCGGCACCCGGCCGGCCGATCAGCCGACGGTGTGACAATCCTCCAGCTCGGCGGTGTTGGGCCGGCCCGCCGTCTGGAGCGTCTCGGTGCGCTCGATGCGCTTGTCGCCCTTGGCGAAGCGCAGTTCGCGGCGGCCCACCTCGGCGCCGTCCCGATCGCGCGAGCGCAGTACGCAGACGGCTTCCTTGTCGGCGTCCTTGCGGATCTCCACCCGGACCTCGACCGAGGAATCCGAGGTGACCCTGAAGCTCGGAATAGACCCGCGCACGCCGGGGTTCGCCACATCGAGGCCGATCCACACCGTCCCGGCCACCAGCACGACCATGAAAACCGCGAAGGCGATCCGCAGCTTGCGATCGCTTCGGGTGGCGCCCTTGCCGTAACGGGTGACGGGCGTTGCGCTCACCGGGTCTCCTGGTCTCCTGCGGGACGGGTTCGGGTTTGCGCCCGAGCGAGATCTATCGGCCACTATATGTCCGGTGCAAGAGCGGCCCTCGACAGGTCCCGGCGGTACGACCCGGCGGCTGGGACACGGGGCACGGATGAGGAGCGACGTTCCGGTGAGTGACGATCGGCTGAGGCTGATGGCGGTGCACGCGCACCCCGACGACGAGTCGAGCAAGGGCGCGGCCACCATGGCGCGCTATGTCGCCGAGGGGGCCGAGGTCCTCGTCGCGACCTGTACCGGCGGCGAACGCGGCTCGGTGCTCAACCCCGCTCTCCAGGGCAACCCGGAGATCGAGGCCAATATTCACGAGGTACGCCGCAAAGAGATGGACGCGGCACGCGCGATCCTGGGCGTGCAGCAGGCGTGGCTGGGCTGGGAGGACTCGGGGTTGCCCGAGGGCGACCCGCTGCCGCCGCTGCCGGACGGCTGCTTCGCGGTGCTGGACGTGGACAAGGCGGCGGAGCCGCTGGTCCGGTTGATCCGTGAGTTCCGTCCGCATGTGGTCACCACGTACGACGAGAACGGCGGCTATCCGCACCCCGATCACATCCAGACGCACAAGATCACCATGGTGGCCTTCGACGCCGCCGGCGACCCGGACGCGTACCCGGACTCCGGCGAGCCGTGGCAACCGCTGAAGCTGTACTACAACCAGGGCATCTCCCGGGCCCGGATCGAGGCGCTGCACGAGGGCATGCTCAGCCGCGGCCTGGAGTCGCCGTACGGCGAGTGGCTGGAGCGGTGGGGCGACCGCGACGAGCGGGACATCACCACCCGCATCCCGTGCGCCGACTGGTTCGAGACCCGCGACCGGGCGCTCATCGCGCACGCCACCCAGGTGGACCCGGACGGCTTCTGGTTCCGGGTGCCGATCTCGGTGCAGCGCGAGGTGTGGCCGACCGAGGACTACGAACTGGTCCGCTCGCTGGTGGACACCGACCTGCCCGAGGACGACCTGTTCGCGGGCGTCCGGGTCGGCGTGCGGCACTGACGGTCGGGAAATCGTCCGAACGAGGGCCCGGAGAACTTCTCTCCGGGCCCTCGGTGCATACGTCCTGCCGATCGGATGTCACTCTTGTTCACCAGGGGTTCCCATCCAGGAGGTAGTTCGTCATGACACCGCTCGCGCTCCAGCTCGCGGTCGAGGAGAGCAAGGTCACGCCCGGCCTGCTCGGGTTCGTGGTGGTCGCCGCGATCGCGGTCGCCACCTGGCTCCTGCTCAAGTCGATGAACAAGCAGCTCAAGCGGGTGAACGTCAACCAGAGCAACTGGCCGGCCGACACCCCCCGCCCGTCCCTCGCCGCGCGGGAAGCGGCCAAGGGCGACGAGGACACCCCCGGCGCCTGACCGGGCGAGGGGGCCGCGGGCGCACTCCGGAGTGCTCCGCCACCCGAATCCGACGGGTCGAGTCGCCCCGGCACCCTGCCTCGCCTTCCGAAATGACATGATTTGTGGGTCTTCGGGAGGTGGGATCTTGTTCGGCGGCTCCAGGCGTTTCGGCGGCTCCGGTGCATCGGGCGCGCCCGGCCGGCGGGCCGAGCCCGTGCAGCGACTGTTGTTCGGCGGCGTGTACGGGACGGTGCTGGCCAGTGCGATGGCCGCCGCCCTGACGCAGGACAGCGGGGTGCCCAACCCCGGCTACGACGCGTTGTGGGTGCTGCTCGCGGCGCTGGCGTCGGCCGCGGCGCACGGCTACGCGCATGCCATCGCGCACCGCACCGCGGACCCGACGGCGGTCGCCGCGAGCACCGCGCGGTCCGTGCTGACCGAGTGGCCGCTGGTGGCCGCGGTACTGCCGACGGTGGCCGCGCTGCTCGGCGCGCGGGCGGGGTGGTGGGGCGAGGAGGCCGCGATCGAGGTGGTGCTGCTCCTGAACACGGCGACCCTGTTCGGCTGGGGCCTGTCGGCGGCCCGGGTGGCCGGCCGGAGCTGGGCCGCGGCCTGCCGGGTCGGCGGCGTGGACATGCTGCTCGGACTGTTCATCGTGGGAGCCAACACGCTGAGCAAGTAGCCCCGAAGACCGAATGATCGAGAAGCGCGATGCTTCGTCTCTTGTTCGTGGGGCGGATGCTGTGTCATATATGTCTAGACCAATTTGCTCTCGTTGGAGAGAGGCATCGTGGCGCGACGAATGGCATGGATCGGCTTGGCCGGGTTGGCCGTTGCGCTGGGGGCGGTGGGCTGTTCCGGGGACGGGAAGGACACCTCGGCGCCGGCGGTGCCCGGTGAGGTCAGCGCGCTCGCGTCGAGTTCGGTGACGGTGCACGTGATGTGGCGCGCCGATCCGGACGTCGCGGTCTTCGAGGTGTATCGCGGGGACGCGAAGGTGCTGGACGTGAAGGGCGGACGGCACATGGTCGACGTCGGCGGGCTGACCCCGGGGACCGCGTATTCGTTCTCCGTGCGGGCGCGGGACCGGGCCGGGAACGTGTCACCGGCCAGTGCGGCGGTGCCGGCCACCACGCTGTCCGTGGCCCAGGGCGAGCGGGTGCCGCCGACCGCGCCGCGCGACGTGCGCGGGCAGGCCCGCGGGTCCGCCGGCGCGACGCTGGCGTGGGAGGCCGCCACGGACGACGTGGGGGTGAGCGCTTACGACATCTGGCAGGCCGGCGTGCGGGTGCACAGCGTCGCCGGGGGCCTGACCACGGCGGTGGTCAGCGGCCTGCAACCGGGCACCGAGTACCGCTTCACCGTCACCGCCCGGGACGCGGCGGACAACAAGTCGCCGGAGAGCAACGCGGTGACCGTGGTCACCGAGCAGGGTGCCGGGGACGGTCGCGACACCGCGCCGACGGGGCTGCGGGCGGTGCCCCGGAGCGCGGAGGACGGCACCTACGTCGACCTGAGTTGGACACCGCCGGACGTCGACGGGACGGTCGCGAGTTACGAGGTCTACCTGGACGGGAAGTTTCTGACCACGGTGATGTGGGGCGTGGCCCCGCCGCCCGGGACGGCGCGGTACAGCCTTCCGCTGGGCGACCGGCCGGTGGCCGGGCATGTGCTCAAGATCCGCGGCCAGTTGCCCGACGGGAAGTGGGGTGCCTTCTCCGCCGACCTGCCCCTGACGGACCCGCCCTCGGGCGGCCCGGCTCCGGCGGCACCCGCACCGAGCGGGCCGGGCGGCTCCTGAGGACGAACCTCGGGAGCGGCCCGGACGATGGTCAGCGCGAGCGCGCCGCGCGGGTCGCGCGGGTGGACCTGGTGGAGCCCGTCGGGTTCTCCGGGATGGTCGGCATCGCCGAGCGCGGGGCGCGGGCCGCGCGACCGCTCGGCTTGGCGACCGGGCCGATCTCGCGGGTCAGCCACAGGCAGATGACGTTGACGACGTAGTTGAGCTCGGCCTTGTCCAGCGGCCGGCCCTTGGGGATGGCGTGCAGTTCTTCGAGGCAGCCCCGGCAGCAGGTGCCGGTGGCGTGCTGGGCGACGAACACCGGGTGCCCGCGGTACGGGGTCTGCCGGCCTTCCTTGCTGGGCTTCGCGGGGCCCAGGCGACGCGCGACCAGGTCGTACGCGTACCAGCGCACACCCGATTCGCCCAACGTCACGGCGACCGTACGCTCCCGGCCGGGCAGGTGGAACTTGGCGCGGGAGGGCAGCTTGCCGATCGCGTCCAGGCGGGCGTCGAGCGGCTCGGGCCTGGCGCCCTTGGAGGTCTTGGTTGTCATATCGCCTCCAACGGTAACCCGTCCGGCTCAGCCCAGGTACTTGTGGAAGAGCGTGCTGGTACGCAGCACGCCCGACGGGTCCGCGGCATAGGCGGGGATGGCGCCCGACTCGACCCAGCCGGCGCTCTTGTACAACCGCTCCGCGTCGCTGCCGGTCCGGGCGTCCAGGGTGAGCAGGCTGCGGCCCGCCGCGGCGGCGAACTGCTCTGCGGTGGACAGCAGTTCGCGGGCTATCCCGTTGCCTCGGGCGCGCCGGTGGACCAGCAGTCCGAACACCGAGGCGCGATGCCGGCTGTCCGGCATGCCGGCGAATCGGAGCTGGATGGTCCCGGTGACACCCTCGTGGTCCGCGGTCACCCAGACCGCGGTGCGATTGCTGCGTATCTCGGTCCCCTGGGCCGCCCACCACTCGGCGGCCGCGTCGATCGGCAGCGGCGCGAGGAACCCGACCCCGGCCCCGTCCTCGACCGCGTCCACGAGCAACGCGGCCAGACCGGGGGTGTACGTGACGAGATCGATCGCGGAAAGCCGGACGGGCGTTGTCATACAACCATTCTCGCGCGCCTTCGCCCGGTGTCCGAACGAGCCCCGGACAACCCCGGAACACGGTGGTTCGGGAAGCGGGCGTGCGGTGACCCCGCATGTGGAGCCGCGCTCGGCCGCGTTCGAGGAAGCGCGGCACCGCGAGCACCCGGCGACGGTCGCCGTCGGCGGGCCGAGTCCGGGTCGAAACGGCGATCGGCGCGGGCCCCGGGGAGGGGCGCCGCGCCGATCGGGGGTGGGGCCGCGGTCAGACCAGGGCCGGCTCGTGGTGGGTGGGGGACGGGTCCGGGACGGGGGCTTGGTTTTCCCGGGCTCGCTTGGGGAGGAGGAAGCCCAGGGCGAAGGCGACCGCCGTCAGGCCCAGGGCCAGCAGCGTCGTGCGCTCGACCGCGTCGACCGAGGAGCGGACGTGGGTGTCGGCGCCCGCCTTCGCGACCGCCTCGGCGGAGGCCGGGGTGACCGGGACGGTGGTGCAGCTCGCCGGGAGCCGGTCCGGGTCGGTGGCGTTCTCCCGGTCGTCCACGCACGCCCGGAGCCCGGCCACGATCGCGTCCTGCGTGCTCACCGGGACACCCGCCGCGGTCAGCTCCGTGCGCAGCCTCGGCGCCGCCTCGTCGTCGAAGTTGTGGGTGGCCTGGGCGCCGATCACGCCGAAGAACACCGTGCCCAGGACCGCGATGCCCAGCGAGGCACCGAGCTGCTGGAGGGATTCGAGCGCCCCGGACGCCGAACCGACCTCGTGGTCCTCGACCTCGCCCATGATGATGTCGAAGACCGGGACGAAGATCATCCCCATGCCGAGCCCGAACAGCCCGAGCGCGGGCAGCAGGTCGCCGGTGCCCACGTCCACCCCGGCGTGGTCGAAGACCAGGTACATCCAGGTGATGCCCGCCGCCATCACGGCCAGCCCGATGTGCAGGATGCGCCGCCCCAGCTTGCCCATCGTCACCCCGCTGAAGCCCGAGCCGACGAACGCGCCGAGCGCCCACGCGCCCATCGTCAGGCTCGCCCGGGTCGGGGTGTAGCCCAGGCCGAGCTGGAGGAACAGGCCGATCGCCATCGAGATCCCGACGATCGCGCCGAAGAACACCATCACGAACCCGACGCCCGACGCGTACGACCGCCGACGGAAGACACCCAGCCTGATCAGCGGCACCCGACCGGCCGCCTCGCGTCGCAACTGGTGGACCGCGAACGCGCCGAGCACCGGCAGCGACACCGCGCACTCGATCAACGACCAGGTCGGCCAGCCCAGTTCGCGACCCTGCACGAGCGGGTGCACGAGCATGAAGGTACCGACCCCGGCGATCAGCATGCCGCCCACGTCGAGCCGCCCGCCCGCCTCGCTCGGCGCCACCTTCGGCAGCGTGCGCCGGCCGATCAGCAGCGCGAAGGCGCCCAGCGGGATGTTGATCAGGAAGATCATCCGCCACCCGGTGCCGAACAGGTCGCCGTCCACCAGCACACCCGCCACGATCGGCCCGAGCACCGTGGACAGCCCGATCGCCGGACCGAACACCGCGAACGCCTTGCCGATCTCGGCCGGCGGGAACAGGTCCCGGAGCAGGCCGAAGGTCTGCGGAATCATCAGCGCGCCCAGCAGGCCCTGGAGCACCCTCGCGATGATCAGCGTCTCCGGCGACCAGGCGAGCGCGCAGGCCACCGAGAGCACCACGAAGCCGACCACGCCGACCATCAGCATGAACTTGCGGCCGTACATGTCGCCGAGCCGCGCGCCGGTGAGCAGCCCCACCGCGAGCGCGAGCGTATAACCGGCCGCGATCCACTGGATACTGGCGTATCCCCCGCCCAGATCCGCCCGGATCGCGGGCGCCGCGACGCCCACCACGCTGGAGTCGAGCAGGTTCATCAAGGTGGCGGCCAGCACCGCCAGAAGTCCGAGCCAGCGCTGCCTGGGGCCTACGGAGGACGGGGAGATCGGGGTTGCGAGGGTCTTCTCGCCGCTGTTTTCCACGTCTCCGAGGCTAGATCCGAAAGAGGCAGGATTCGTTCCTGTTTCGGTCGGCCGGAGCCGGCAGACTGCGGCTCATGTTGGAAACCTCGGCGCGACTTCTGCGCATGCTCTCGCTCATGCAGACGCGGCCCGACTGGACCGGCCCGGAACTGGCCGAACGCCTCGGCGTGAGCGGGCGCACGGTCCGCTACGACGTCGAGCGGTTGCGCGGCCTGGGCTATCCGGTGCACGCGCGGCGCGGCGTGGTCGGCGGCTACCGGCTCGGCGCCGGCAAGGCGCTGCCGCCGCTGCTGCTGGACGACGAGGAGGCGGTCAGCGTCGTGGTCGGCCTGCGGATCGCCGCGGGCAGCGTCGTGGACGGCATGGACGAGGCGATGTTGCGCGCGCTCACCAAGCTCGACCAGGTGCTCCCGTCCCGGCTGCACCGCCGGGTCAAGGCACTGCAGAAGTACACCGTCCCGGTTCGCCAGACCGGTCCGGCCGTGGACATGGACGTGATGACCGTACTGGCCGGCGCCTGCCGCGACCACGAGCAACTGCGCTTCGGCTACAGCTCGCACGACGGCAAGGAGACCTCGCGGGTGGTCGAGCCCTATCGGCTCGTGCACCGGATGGGCCGCTGGTACCTGGTCGCGTGGGACATGAAGCGCGAGGACTGGCGCACCTTCCGGATGGACCGGATCACCCCGCGCCCGCCGCACGGACCCCGCTTCACGCCGCGCGAACTGCCCGCCGACGGCGACGTGGCGGCCTTCGTGAACCAGGGCGTGGAGAGCGCGCGCGGCCAGGTCCGGGCCCGGGTGCTGGTGCGTGCGCCGATCGCCTCGGTGGCCGATCGGGTGCCACCGGCCTTCGGCTCGTTCGCGGTGGTCGACGACGACACCTGCGTGTTCGAGACCGGGGCGTCCAGCATCGAGAACCTGGCCGTCTACATCAGCCTGTTGGACGCCGACTTCGAGGTCGAGGACCCGCCCGAACTGGTCGCCTACATCCGCCGGTTGGCCCGGCGCTACACGGGCGCGACCCCGGGCGCCGACCCCGACCCGGCGGGCGACGCGACCGCGCCCGCCGTCCCCGCGCCCTGACGCGACGGCGCCCCCGACCCCTTCGGCACGAGGGGATCGGGGGCGCCTGTCGAGCGGGAGCGTCAGACCGAGACCGGTTCGCGCTCCGCCGTCTTCTGGAGCGGGACGTGCGGCGCGGCCGGCTCGTCGGGCGCTTCCAGGTCACGCGGGTTGTTGTACATCTCCAGGTCCAGCGTCTTCTCGCGCGCCGAGACCAGGATCGGCACGACCACCTGCCCGGCCACGTTGGTGGCGGTGCGCATCATGTCCAGGATCGGGTCGATCGCCAGCAGCAGCGCGACGCCCGCCAGCGGCAGGTTCACCGTGCTGAGCGTGAGGGTCAGCATGATGATCGCGCCGGTGAGACCGGCGGTGGCCGCCGAGCCGATCACCGAGACGAACGCGATCAGCAGGTATTCCTTGATGCCCAGGTTCACGCCGTAGACCTCGGCCACGAAGATCGCGGCGATCGCCGGGTAGACCGCGGCGCAACCGTCCATCTTCGTGGTGGCGCCGAACGGCACCGCGAACGAGGCGTAGTCCTTCGGGACGCCGAGGCGCTCGGTGACCTTCTGGGTGACCGGCATGGTGCCGACCGAGGAGCGCGAGACGAACGCGAGCTGGATGGCCGGCCACGCGCCCTTGAAGTAGTTCAGCGGGTTGACCTTGCCGACCAGCGCGAGCAGCAGCGGGTAGACCACGAACATCACCAGCGCGCAACCGATGTAGATGTCGGCGGTGAACGTGCCCAGCGGCTTGATCAGGTCCCAGCCGTAGGTGGCGACCGAGGTGCCGATCAGGCCCAGCGTGCCCAGCGGGGACAGCTTGATGACCCACCACAGCGCCTTCTGGACAATCTCCAGGACCAGTTCGGCGCCCTTGACCAGCGGCTCGGCCTTGGCGCCGACCGACAGGATCGCGGAGCCGAGCACGACCGCCAGGAAGACGATCTGCAGGACCTTGACCTCGGAGAACGCGGTGACGATGTTGGTCGGGATGATGCCGGTGAGGAAGTCGAGCCAGTCACCGTTGGTCTTCGGCGCCTTGCCCGGGTCGGCCGGCAGCTTGAAGCCGTCGCCGGGGTTGGTGATCAGGCCGATGGTGAGGCCGATCGCCACCGCGATCAGCGACGTGATCAGGAACCACAGCAGTGTGCGCGCGGCCAGCCGCGCGGCGTTGTTGACGTTCCGCAGGTTGACGACGCTGACCAGGATCGCGGTGAACACCAGCGGCGGTACGGCCAGCTTGAGCAACTGGACGAAGATCGTGCCGATCTGGTCGAGCGTCTCGGTCAGCCACGAGACGCTGTACTCCTTGGCGATGAAGCCGAGGACCACACCGAGCACGAGGCCGGCGGCGATCTGAGCCGAGAAGGGGGTTCTCTTCAGGGACTTGAGTGAATCCACAGCAGACAAGGCAGGGCTCCTGAACGGGCACCGTGGGGACGGGGGTGGCGGTATGGAGCGGCCGTGGACCTGCGCATCAATTGGCACGAAAGTGCCCACAGGAAGAACTACGAAGAAGCGTTACACCGAGACTTCGCGCAGAACGGCCGCAGGAGGCCGGCGTGCGGGCGGTCGGGGGCGACGAGCGTGAAGGCGTCAGCCCGACGGGGGCACGGCGGCAGTCAGCCGCAACACAGCGCGGTGGCGCAACGGCCCAGGTCGACGTGCCGACGGGACACGAGCGGGAAACCCACCGCCGCGTCCGTCAACTGCGTGTCGCCTGCACCAAACATGAGAGTGAGGATAGCGACACTAAACCGATAAACGCAAAGAATTACGGAACGGACACCGCCGGACACCCACGGACACCGCCGGCCACACCTCGCTTAAGCGGCTTCCCCGACCTCGACAAGGCGGCGAAACCCCACGAAATCCCGGGCCCGGAGGCTCGGAGGCTCGCGAACTCGGCAGCCTAGGAGGCTTCCTTGGCGATCCGGGTGACCGGGGCGGCCACCGCCTCGTCCTCGGCGCGGTTGTCCTCGGCGATCCGCTGCTTCGCCCGCTGCACCCGCTCGTACAGCGCCTCGGACATCGCGTCCCGCTCCGCGTTCAGGAACTTGTAGCTGATCACCGCCGACCCGGCCGCCGCGACGGCGATCGCGATGAAGATGTTCCCTCTGCCATCCAGGTCGAAGAGCCCGAACACGACCATGACCACGGCGAACAGCGCGGCGAAGATGCCGAGTCGGTAGAGCGAGTAACGCAGCGTGGGATTCGACATGGTCACCTTCGGTTCCCCTGGCCAGAGCGGTACGTACGGGTGGCGGTCGACGCGAGTCGGGCCGTCCCCTCCAGTCAAGCATCCCGGATTCGGAGCGCGGAGCCGGGCCCCGCCACGCGTCACGGGCCGAGCCCGTGGACGCCGTCCAGGATCATGTTCTCCCAGTAACTGCTCGGCTCGGCCCACGCGAGCGGATCGACCGAGGACAGCAGGTCGACCACGATCGGCTCCCACACGTCGTGGATGCGGATCCCGAAGCGTTCGCCCTGCCAGCGCATCCGCCCGATCACCCACATGGTGAAGGCGAGCGTGGACAGATCGGTGTTGAGCGTGTCCATCCCCGGCTCGTCGGCACCGGTGTACCAGCGCCGAACCACCCCGGTACGACCGTCCACGAGCAGGTCGCCGTCCTCGCTGACATAGCCGAGCACGACCAGGTGCTCCGCGTCCGGCGGCGGCTCCGGTTCGTCGTCCCAGTCCGCCCGGCGCTCGGCGATCAACTCGGCCAGGGTCGGCAGCGGTTTGTCGTCGCTGCGCATGTCCAGGTACGCCCACGCGTCGATCAGCCCGATGTCGAGCAGGAAGCGTCGGGTCGGCTCGTGCACGATCGCGGCCGGCAGGTGCTGTTCCTCGTAGCCGGAGAACTCGTTCTCGTACACCAAGTCGAGCATCTCGGGCGTGATCCGCACCGCCAGGCCCTCGCCCGGCACCGCCGCCCGACGCAGTTGCCACAGTGCGAAGGAGGTGTGCCAGAACGAGTTCCGCGGATCCAGCTCGGGTTCGGTCTCGCCGAGCAGATCGATCAGTTCCTCGCCGGTGCGCACCGGGCCGCGACCGGTCCGGATCGCCTCCACCAGACCGGCGTTGCGCACCAGGGTGGACACATCCATCGACATCGGCTCCCGGCCGTGGGCCGACCGCTCCTCGGCGAAGACCCGACCGGTCGTGCCGTCGAGCAGCACCGCCCGGGGCGAGGTACGCGGCGAGCCGTACGCGCCGAGCACGATCAGTCCGTCCCGGAAGCCGCCCGGATCGAACCGGATCAGCGCGGCCTCGCGCGGCAGTCCGACCTCGGCCAGGAAGCGCCGGGTGGGCTCGTGCCCGACCTCGGGCAGGTCGTACCGGATCACCTCGGCGAACCACTCCTCGGCGTCCGTCCGGGTGAGCGGGATACGCAGTGCGTCAGCCATCCAGCAGCCCTCCGGGCTGATCGTCGAACACGTTCGGCCGGTAGGGGGCGGGCCCCTCGACCGTGATCGGATCCAGGGTGCCCGGCACGGCGGTCATGATCTCGGCCAGGCCGTCGTAGTCGCGGGTGAGCGCGAACTCGCGGTCGTAGGCCCGGACCCGGGTGATCATCCACGACGCGAAGGCGAGGGTGGACGGACCGGTGCCGACCGCGAACGGCTCCGGGCCGACGTCGCGGTACCAACCGCGGACCCGGCCGTCGCGCGCGGCCGGCACCGGGTCGATGTCCCGGACAACGCGCCGATCCGCACCTGGCACCACGCGTCCGGCGGCGGTGGACGATCGTCGTCCTCGTATTCGTCCAGGTCGCCGGCCACAGCGGATACAGCCGCAGCAGGGCCGATGCGCCCGCCGTCCCCGCCTCCCGCAGGAATCGGGCGGCGGCCGCACGCGCGGTGTCCCCCATCACGCCCTCCCCCGTGCCCTACCGATGTCGCCGGTGCGAGATCAGAGCTTCATCGGCTGCGGCACGTCCCGCCGGGCCGGGTCCGGGCCCTCGTACTCGCGCAGCGTCTCGTAGCGGGTGTTGCGCTCGACCGGGCGGAAGCCGGCGTCGCGGATCAGCTCCAGCAGGTCGTCGCGGGTCATCTTGTTCGGCGTGCCGAAGTCGTCCGCGTCGTGGGTGATCTTGTACTCCACGACCGACCCGTCCAGGTCGTCCGCGCCGTGGTTGAGCGCGAGTTGCGCGGTGGCCAGGCCGTGCATGACCCAGAAGCACTTCACGTGCGGAACGTTGTCGAACATCAGCCGGGAGACCGCGAACACCTTGAGCGCCTCGGCGCCGGTGGCCATCTCGGTCCGGGCCTGGAGCCGGTTGCGGACGATGCCGTCCTTGCTGTCGTGGAAGTCGTGCTGGTAGCGCAGCGGGATGAAGACCTGGAAGCCGCCGGTCTCGTCCTGGAGTTCGCGCAGCCGGATGACGTGGTCGACCCGGTGCCGGGGCTCCTCGATGTGGCCGTAGAGCATCGTGCACGGGGTCTTGAGGCCCTTGGAGTGCGCGAGCCGGTGGATCCGCGACCAGTCCTCCCAGTGCGTGTCGTGGTCCACGATGTGCTGCCGGATCTCCCAGTCGAAGATCTCCGCGCCGCCGCCGGTGAGCGACTCCAGGCCCGCGTCCATCAGTTCGTCCAGGATGTCCGACGCGGACAGGCCGGAGATCTTCTCGAACCAGTGGATCTCGGTCGCGGTGAACGCCTTGAGCGCGACGTTCGGCAGCACCTCCTTGAGCGCGCTGAGCGACCTCGGGTAGTAGCGCCACGGGAGGGTGGGGTGCAGGCCGTTGACGATGTGCAGTTCGGTGATCCCGTCCGGCTCCATCTCCTTCGCGAGCCGCACGGCCTCCTCGATCCGCATCGTGTACGCGTCCTTTTCGCCCGGCTTGCGCTGGAACGAGCAGTAGGCACACGACGCGTTGCACACGTTGGTCATGTTGAGGTGGCGGTTGACGTTGAAGTGGACCTTGTCGCCGTTCTTCACCGTCCGCACGTGGTGCGCGAGCCAGCCGAGCCACGCCAGGTCGTCGCTCGCGTAGAGCGCGATGCCGTCCTCACGACTGAGGCGCTCCCCGGCAAAAACCTTGTCCTCGATCTCCTTGCGCAGGCCCGCGTCCATGTGTCGGCACTCCCTCTAGATCTTCTCGTTTGCCGCTGCACGACTCGTACGAGGTTACGCCCGGTGTGCCGGGCGTCCGCTCAGGCCATCACCTCGGCGTACAGTGCCGGGTCGACGTTGCCGCCGCTGACCACGGCGACGTGCTCGCGGCCGGCGGGCAGCGCGTCCTTGCGGAAGAGGTAGGCCGCGGTGGCCACCGCGCCGGCGGGTTCGGCGACCAGCCGGGCGCGTCGACCCAGGAAGCGCATCGCCTCGCGGATCTGCTCCTCGGTCACCGTGACGATGTCGTCCACGTACGCCTGGATGTGCGCGAACGGCAGCACGCCGACCGAGGTGGTGCGCAGGCCGTCGGCGATGGTGCGGTAGGTGTCGGCGGTGGACCACGCGGTGCGCACGCCGGTACGGAAGGACTCGACCGCGTCGGCGGCCAGTTCCGGCTCGACGCCGATCACCTTGGTGCCCGGGCTGGTCAGCTTGACCGCGGCGGCGATGCCGGAGATCAGGCCGCCGCCGCTGACCGGGACCAGCACGGTGTCCGCGGTGGGCAGGTCCTCGACGATCTCCAGGCCGGTGGTGCCCTGGCCGGCGATGATCCGCGCGTCGTCGTAGGGCGGTACGAACGCGTAGCCGTGCTCGGCGGCCAACTCGCCGGCGGCGGTGTCGCGCCGGTCCGGGGTGACGATGACCACCTCGGCGCCCAGCGCGCGGGTGGCCTCGATCTTGACGGTCGGTGTGGTGTCCGGCATCACGATCACCGCTCGGGCACCGAACAGGCGGGCCGCGTAGGCCACGGCCTGCGCGTGGTTGCCGCTGGAGTGTGCGACGACCCCGCGCGAGCGCTCGGCGTCGGTCAAGGCCGCGATCGCGTTGTACGCGCCGCGGATCTTGAACGCGCCGATCGGCTGGAGGCTCTCCGGCTTGAGCCACAGCGGTCGGTCCGCGTCACCGTGCAGGGACGGCAGCAGCGGGGTGCGTACGGCCGTGCCGGCGATGCGTTCGCGTGCGGCCCGAAGGTCTTCGAGAGTCACCAGGTTCGTCATGTCCGCCACCCTACGAGGGGATCCGGGCACGTCGAGGGGGTGCGGTGGGCCCGCGGACCGTCGTGCACGCCGACCGTGCGGCTACTCCGTCGGTTCGGGCAGCTCGGCCGCGCGGTACTCCCATTTGGTGGAGAGCACCACGGTGGTGCGGGTGCGGGCCACGCCGCGGGTGCCGGACAGGCGCCGGACCACGTTCTCCAGCCCCTCCATGTCCGAGACCCGGACCTTGAGCATGAACGAGTCGTCGCCGGCGATGAACCAGCAGTCCTCGATCTCGTCCAGGTCGCGCAGTCGGCGGCTGACGTCGTCGTGGTCGGCCGCGTCGGAGAGCTGGATCCCGATCAGCGCGGTCACCCCCAGACCGAGCGAGACCGGGTCGACGGAGGCCCGGTAGCCGGTGATCACGCCGGCCTGTTCGAGCCGGTTGATGCGATCGGTGACGCTCGGGCCGGACAGGCCGACGAGTCGGCCCAGCTCGGCGTACGAGGCCCGTCCGTTGCCGCGCAGCGCCTGGATCAGCTTGCGGTCGACGGCATCCATGTCCGTTTCCTCCAGGTAATCGATGGTGTCCAGCGGGGGGCGTTCAGGGGTCTGCGACATGGCGAAGGTGCAAACCCGGGTCAAGCCTGTAATTCATTGGACGATTCTGATTCTAACCCTTAGAATCAAAGGCATCGGGAGCTACAAGCCTCCGATGACGATTCGTGGGGAGACGACACCGTGTACACCCTGGAGATGGCCCGCGCACACATGCAGGAACTGCATGCCATTGCGGAACGCTCACGTGCCACCCAACCGTCGAACACGCTCAAGCGTGTGAAGCGTCTGGTCGGCCGCCGCAAGTCCGGGCGCTGATCGCCCGGCAGATCCGGCAAGACCGCCAAGGCTCCCGTCACCACGGGGGCCTTTTTGGTCTCTCCGGGTTCGGTGTCCTCGGGTTCGGTCTCGCCGAGTTCGGTCTCGCCGGGTGTGGTCTCGCCGGGTGTGGCGTCTTCGCGTTCGGTCTCTTCGGGCGAGGGTGATGACCGGTGGTCTTCGGCCGCGCCTCACCCGGCCGCCTCGCGTCGGGCGCCGCCCAGTTCGCCGTCCCACCGTCGGTAGAGGGTGTGCGGGACACCGAGTACGTCGAGCGCCTTGCCCGCGACGAAGTCGACCAGGCGCTGCACGTCCTGGGCGCCCGCGTAGAAGGCCGGGGACGCCGGCAGGATCACCGCGCCGGCGTCGTCGAGCCGGACCAGGTGGCGCAGCGTGGTGCCGGTGAGCGGGGTCTCGCGCGGCACCAGGACGAGCGGGCGACGCTCCTTGAGGGTGACGTCGGCGGCGCGCTGGAGCAGGTCCTTGGACAGGCCGATCGCGATTCCCGCGACCGAGGCGGTGCTGGCCGGCACCACGACCATGCCCTTGGCCGGGTACGACCCGCTCGCGGGTCCCGCGCCCAGATCGCCGGCCGCCCAGTAGCGGACGCGGTCCAGCAACGCGTCGTCGAGCCCGGTCCACGCGGCGAGGTCGGCGCGCCAGTGCGCGTCGCGGAAGGCGATGCCGGTCTCGTCGAGCAGGGTCAACCGGGCCGCCCGGCTGACCACCAGGTCCACCTGCTCGCCCGCGTCGAGCAGCCCGCGCAGCACCGCCGCGGCGTACGGCGTACCGGAGGCTCCCGATACGCCGACTATCCACGGACGTCGTCCCGTACTGTCCCGCTCCTCGTCCATGGCTCCTATTGTGGCTTCGTAGCGGTACTGCCAACCGCAGGGGAGGGGTCTGCATGTCCCGCATATCCGTGTCGGGAGTCCGCGACGCGGCCCTGGTCACCGCAGTTCTGGTCGGCGCGATCTGGGTCGTGCAGCTGATCAACTACACGACCGACGACTCGTTGCTCACCCACGGCGTCACCCCTCGGCGGGCGGACGAACTGCCGGACGTACTCAGCGCGCCGTTCCTGCACTTCGGCACCGGACACATCGTCTCCAACACCTTCCCGCTGATGTTGCTCGGTTTCCTGGCCGCGCTGCGCGGGATCACCCGCTTCCTCGCCGTACTGCTCACGATCACCGTGATCGGCGGCCTCGGCGTGTGGTCGACCGCACCGGACAACACGAACACGGCGGGCGCGAGCATCCTGGTCTTCGGGTTGTTCGGCTACCTGATCGTGCGGGGGTTCGCCGATCGGCGGGTGCTGGATGTGCTGATCGGCTTCGGCGTGTTGGGCTTCTACGGCAGTTCGTTCGCGATGGGGGTCACCCCGCTCGCGGAGGGAGTGTCCTGGCAGGGCCACCTGTTCGGGCTGATCGGCGGCGTGGTGGCGGCCCTCGCCTTCCGCCGTCGACGCGATGTGTCACAGCTCTCGCCCGCCGACCTGCCCATCGGGTAATGCAGTGGACGCGACTGCATACCATTTCGGTAGACGCTTTACCAGGCTTCCTCACCACGCCTTTGCTCGTCCTCGATCGGGAGTTCACCTGTGCATTCGCTTCGGATATCCGCCGCGGTCCTGACCGTTCCGCTGGTCCTGCTCGCCGCCGGCTGTGGCGAGTCCTCCTCGGGAGACCCGCTCAAGCCCGCGGCCGCCGGTGGCGACGCGCTCGACCCGAAGGGTCCGTCCAACGAGGGCCTGACCGTGGAGGCGCTGTCCAAGCAGGCCGAGACCGGCTTCAAGGACCTCACGAACCTGCGCATCGAGGGCACCGGAAAGATCTACGACCTCCCGATCGGCGTGGACATCCGGGTCGGCACCGCCGAGCAGGCCGAGGGCCGGGTCACCCTGCAGGACAAGGCACTCGAGCTGATCGCGGTCGACAAGACCACGTACATCAAGATCGCGCCCGGCACCGTCCAGACCGTCCTGGACCTGGGCAAGCGGGCCGAGGCCGCGTCGTCGTCCGGCGCACCCGAGTCGGCCGAGGACAAGGCGCTGGGCGAGCAGTTCACCAAGATGTTCGCCGAGGGCGCCAAGCTCGTCGAGGGCAAGTACATCAAGATCGGCGGCAACGAGGCCGGCAAGCTCGGCCAGGACCTGCTCAAGGGCGGCACGCCGTCGCTGGACGGGCTGTTCGGTTCGGATTCCGACTCGGGCGACTCCGCGGACTCGTCCGACGAGCCGCCGATGACCAAGGGCCCGACCACGGAGATCAACGGGATCAAGGTGATCCCGCTGATCTCCAAGGACGAGGACGGCACGACCGTGACGATGTACGTCGCGGCCAACGGCAAGCCGTTCCCGGTCCGGTTCACCGCCGACGACAAGAGCGACGGCACCAACGAGGTCACCCTCGACCTCAAGTACTCCAAGCTCCCCGGCGGCGTCTCCCCCAAGGCCCCGGCCCCCGGCGACACGGTCGACCTCAACGGCCTCCTGAAGACCTTCGGCGGCGGCCTGGAAGACATGTTCGGCGAGGACAAGACGGCCTGACCGACACCGCCCCCTTCGCGCCCGGATCGCACTCGGGGGCGTGAGTCACCACCGTTTCGAACGGGCCTGCCCCGTTGCTCCCTGGGGGCAACAGGGCAGGCCCGTTTCGCAGTTCGACGCAACCCCCGAAGCCGCAGCGCACCCTCCGATACGCCGCCGACCCGGCGCCCGACGGCGACGTCGGCCGGCCCCTGAGCCAAGTCGCCTACAGCAACCCGGATTTCCCGGGCGAGTCCGCCCACCACGTGCTCGGCGTCGGGTCGTACTCCCGGGTCCGGTCGTTCACGCGGCGGCCGTTCCGGCTACGGCCGAAGCCCGGCACGCGCAGGTCCCGCAGGGCGCATACGAACGGCGCGATGCCACTGAAGCCGCGCCGACGAGGTTGCCTCGCGTTCCGTTCCGGCATTCCAGGGTGGTTGTGTCGTCCCTGGTCAGAGGGCGTTTCGTTGTTCCGGTGTCCCCGATTGCGGGCCGGCTGTGGTGGCCGGGACGGGTTGCGGCGCAGGCTCGGGGTCGTTCCGGCAGCACACCCGAAGCTCGAAGGGGATCGACCGCATGTTCGGCATCCGTACCTCCCGCACCCGTCTCGTCGGCGCCGCCTCCGTCGCGCTGGCCGCGTTCCTGTTGACCGGGTGCGACACGGGGGACGACAAGGCCCTCGCCCCGGCCGCGAGCACGCCGCCCGGGGCTCCGTCGGCCGCCGCGTCGGGCCCTCCGGCCGCGTCGCCCGCCGCGTCCGTTCCCGCCTCGCGGCCCTCGTCCTCGAACGGCAAGCCCGGCCCGGCCACCACCCAGGGCCCGGCCGGTCGGCCCGACTCCGGGGGCGCGGTCACCTGCGAGGGGTCCAACACCAAGACCGTCGCGGCGCCGCTGAATCGGCCGATCAACCACATGCTGCTCACCGTCACCAACACCGGCGGCAAGACGTGTTACCTCTACGGTTCTCCGGCCGTGCGCTTCGGCGAGGCGCAGTCGGTGCCGCCCGTCATCGAGGAGTCGAAGCCGCAGGCGGTCGTCACCCTCGAGCCGGGCGAGTCCGGTTACGCCTCCGTCAATCTGTCCGCCGCCGACGGCAGCGGCGGCGAGGGCCACACCGAGAACTCCCTGACCGTGTATTTCCACGGTCCCTCCGGCAACGAGAGCGTCGGTTCGGGTGCCCACCCGTCGCTACCCGCGAAGGGGGCCTACGTCGACGGCTCGCTCAAGGTCACGTACTGGCAGCAGTCGATGGACGACGCCGTCACCTGGTAGGCCCCCGGGTGCGACACGGCGCGGGGATGCGGAGCCCACCGGCCCCGCACACCCGCGCCCGCCCGTGCGATCTCAGCGCGCGCCCCGCACCAACCGCCCCGGTCGCGCACCGGTGTCCACGCCGGCCCGCCGCGTCACCTGCCCCGCCACGATCGTGGCCACGTAGCCGGTCGCCGCCTGGAGCATGCGCCCGCCGCCCGCCGGCAGGTCGTGCACCATCCGCGGGCGGTGCAGCGTGAGTGCGTCCAGGTCGATCACGTTGAGGTCGGCGCGCTTGCCCTCGGCCACCACTCCGCGGTCGGAGAGACCGTAGAGGGCGGCGGTGTCCATCGTCTGCTTGCGGATCAGGAATTCCAGCGGCAGCCGCTCGCCGCGGGTGCGGTCCCGGGCCCAGTGGGTGAGCAGGAAGGTCGGCTGCGAGGCGTCGCAGATCATCGAGCAGTGCGCGCCGCCGTCGGCCAGGCCGAACACGCTCGCCGGGTGGGTGAGCATCTCCCGGATCGCCTCGTGGTCGCCGTCCGAGTAGTTGAACATCGGGACCATCAGCGTGGTCCGCGCGTCGTCCGCCAGTTGCAGGTCGTACAGCGTCGACAGCGGGTCCTCGCCGCGCGCCCGGGCGATGGCCACCACCGTGCGGTCCGGCAGCGGCTCGTAGTCCGGGACCGCGTCCATCGGGTACATCCGGTCCAGCATGAACTGCATCGCCAGGTTGACCGAGTCGCCCGGGACGTTCGGGTCGCTGGGCAGGTCGGTCTCGGCCAGGATCGCCGCCTTGACCTCGGGCCGGGCCAACTCGGCGGCGAACGCCGCGTCGTCCAGTTCGCCCGCCATCCGCCGGTCGTCGATCGCCCGGAACGTCGGTCGCTTGCTGAACGCGTTGCGGGTGCCGAACCCGGTCAGCATCCCGAACGGGCGGCCCGCGATCTGCGGATGCAGTTGCGCACCCGCCTCGTTCGCGGCCTGCGACTCGGCCATCAGCTCGCGCCACAGCTCGGGGGCGGCGTTGACCTGGAGCAGCGCGAACGAGACCGGCATGCCGATCTCGGCGGCCAGCCGGCGCATCCAGGCCACCTCGGAGGCGGGCTTGACGATGTCCTCGCCGGACGAGCCGGTCGGGGCCAGCTCGAACACGGCCCGCCCGCCCGCGGCCATCGCCCGGCCCAGGCCGAAGAGTTCGTCCTCGGTGGCGAACGTACCGGGCACCGGTTCGCCGCCCATCGCCTTGTGCGCGACGGTGCGCGACGTGGAGAAGCCCAGCGCGCCGGCCTCGATCGCCTCCTTGACGATCACCGCCATCGCCTCGATGTCCTCGGCCGTGGCCGGTTCGTTGCGCGCGCCGCGATCGCCCATCGCGTAGGCCCGGACCGCGCCGTGCGCGACCTGGACGCCGATGTCGGCGGAGAAGGTGCGCTCCTCCAGCACGTCCAGGTATTGCGGGAACGTCTCCCAGCCCCACGTCATGCCCTCGGCCAGCGCCGTCCCGGGGATGTCCTCGACGCCCTCCATCAACCGGATCAGCCAGTCCTCGCGGCCCGGTCGCACCGGTGCGAAGCCGACCCCGCAGTTCCCGGAGACCACCGTGGTCACGCCGTGCGAGGTGGACGGGTCGAGCACCTCGTCCCAGGTGGCCTGGCCGTCGTAGTGGGTGTGGATGTCCACGAAGCCCGGCGTGAGCAGTTGCCCGGCCGCGTCGATCGTCTCGGTCGCCTCGCCCGCGAGCGCCGGGTCCGGGCCGTCGTGTCGGCGTACCGCGACGATCAGGCCGTCCCGGATCCCGACATCGCCGACGAAACGATCCGCGCCGGTGCCGTCCACGATCGTGGCGTTGATGATCTTGAGGTCGTACATATGAGCCTCCCCGGTAACGTGGGCCGACCGTACGGCTGCGCATTGTGCGAGTCAATATGCGCACTATGCGAAATGATCCAGTAGGGTGCCGAGCATGGCCCCACGACCGTCACCACAGACCGACCGACTCGTCTCCCTGATCGACGCGATCGCCGACCGGCCGGCCGAGGGGCTGACCCTGTCCGAGATCGCCCGCCACCTCGCGGTGAGCCCCGCGACGTGCCACCCGATGCTGGCGAGCCTGACCTCGCTGGGGTGGTTGATCCGGCATCCGACCCGGCGCACCTACCGACTGGGTCCGGCGCTGGTGGCGGTCGGCCGGGCCGCCGCGCGCGGGCTCGGCGTGCTCGACGTCGCGCGCCCGATCATGGCCCGGCTGCGCGACGACACCGGACTGTCCTGCCTCGCGATGACCCCCGGCGAGCACCACGTCGCGATCGCCGAGGTGGTCCGCGCGCCGGGGCCCGAGGTGCACCGGTTGCGGGTCGGCGCCCAGGCGCCGATCACCCCGCCGCTGGGCATCGGCTACGTGCCCTGGGCGGACGAACAGACGGTCCGGCGCTGGCTCGACGAGGCGCACGACCCGGCCGCGCGGGCGCGGATGGCGCGCGCGATCGACAACGCGCGGCGTCGGGGCTTCGCGATCGAGCTGGTCACCGACGTGGAGACGCGCCTGGGCGCGACGCTCGGCGAGTTGGACGAGCACCTGGAGGGGCTGGACACGCTGGGCGCGGGCGCGTCGGCGGCCCGACTGCGCACGCTCCTGGAGGAGATCGCCGCCGAGATCGGCGGCTCCGACGGGGGACAGATCGACGAGCTGGAACCGGAGCGGGACTACCGGGCGGGCGCGATCAGCGCACCGGTGCACGACGGCGACGGCGACCTGGTGCTGATCCTGAGCCTGCGCGGCTTCGCGCCGCGCACCGACGGGCAGACGCTGGAAAAGACCGGCCGGCTGCTCGCGGAGGCGGCGGCCGAGGGGGCCGCCGCGACCTGAGCGAGGGGCACACACGAAAACCGGGCGGGGCGCCGATGCGCCCCGCCCGGTCGGATCGCCGAGGGATCCGGCTCAGTCCTTGTCCTTCGCCCGCCCCTCCGGGTTGTCCTGGTCGGGGCTGCGCAGGTCGTCCTCGCGGTGCTTGAGGTCCTCTTCCCAGCGCTTGAGCATCTCCGCCTGATCCTCGGCGGCGCTCGGCTCGCTGGGCTTGCGGTTGTCCTTGTTCAACGAGGCGAGGAACTCGGGGTCGTCGTCCGGGGCCATCTGCCGTCCCTGGCCACGCCCGCCGAACCCGAAGCCGCCGACCCCGCCGGGGGTGTACTCGCGCTTGGGGCGCCCGGCGACGAACCAGCCGATCGGGCCCAGGAAGACGGGCCAGAAGAACAGGATGATGAAGACCCAGGCGATCTTGGGCAGGCTGCGGACCTTCTGCTCATCGGTGGTCAGGCAGTCGATGAACGCGTAGATCCCGACGGCCAGGGGCAGCAGAAACAGCAGGACCCTGATCATGTGGCGGTCTCCCAGGCAGTTACTCGGCGCTCGGTACTCGGATGCGTCTCCCATCCAGCGTAGACGGTCGGCTCCATGAACACCGGACGGCTCACAAGCCGGTGACCTTGCCCGAGGCGTGCAGTTCGTACACGAGGGTGATCCGACGCCGTTCGCCCGCCGCCAAACGCACGTCGTAGCGCACGATTCCCTGCTCGTCGACCGCGTCCGGCGCCGGCTCCGACAGGTCGCCGCGCACCTTGACCTCGACCGCCGACACCTCGGACACCGGGACCCGCTCGCGCAACACGACCGCCCCGGGCGGCTCCGCGTCCGGCGCGCCGACGTGCGAGAGGAAGACGGTCACCGTACGGGTGACCACCGTGCGTCCGGTGAGCGAGGCCGTGTTGCGCGACTCGGTGACCTCGCGCACCACCCGGAAGTCGTCCTCGCTGCCGAACGGCAACCGGACCTCCTCGCCCGGCGCGGCGAAGTCGAGCTGCCCGCGCCCGGTGTACCCGCTGCCGCGGACCAACTCCACCGGGCCCGCGAGCAGCGCGTGACCGGCGTCGTTCGCGAAGCGCACCACCTGGCTCACGAAGTGCGACAACTCGGGCGAGCAGGCCGCCTCGGGCTCGCACGTCGTGGTGAACGTGGTCAGCCGGATCCGATGCGGGTGCCCGTCCGAGGGCACCTCCACCGGCGTCGGCGCGGCCAACACCCGAACCTCGCCGCCGTCGTCGACCCCGGGCAACTCGGCCGTACCGCCCGCGACCCGACCGACCGCGGCGATCTCCTCCTCGCGCAGATCCACCTCGACCTGCTTCTTCTCCACCTGGGTGCGCTCGCGCAGGGTGAGCCGGTCCTCGACCAGGCTCGGCGGGCGGGCAGCCAGGGTGGGTCGCGCCGTGGACAGGGACAGTGCGACGCCGGCCCAGTCCTCGCCGGTGCGCTGCCACACCACCGCGTCGCATTCCACCTCGATCGAGCGGCGATCCGGCGCGAGCGTGGCCCGATAGGCGGGCCGCCACAGCGCGCACGGCACCAGGTGCACCACCCGCAGCTCGGCCGAACCGGCCCGCTCGGCCTCGATCACCACCTCGACGCTCGCGGTCAGCTCCCTCGGCTCCTGCTCGGCCACGCTCAGCGCCGCCCGCGCATCGCGCAGCCGGCGCTCCACCGAGGACTGCTCGTCGGCCAGGACGTGCAGCTCGGCGTGCCGCTCCTCGGTCTCGGCCGAGAGCCGGTCCAGCTCGGCGGCCCAGCGCTCCGGTTCGGCCGTGCCGAAGCCGGTCTGCTCGGCGATGTCGCGGCGCAGTTCGGTCCGCGCCTGGGCGATCAGCGTGAGCCGGGTGTGCAGCCGGTTCGAGTGCCGGGACAGCGCGACGCCGCGCTCTTCCAGGTCGTGCACGAGTCGGCGCAGCTCGGAGGCGTCCGGACCGGGGCCGGTGGCCGGGCGAGGGGTGTATTCGCGGATCACCCGCGCGTCGATCGCGGTCGCGGTGCCGTCGTCGGCGACCACCTCCACGCGCAGCGACCGGTCCACCGCGAGCGGGGTCACCGGGCCGACCAGCACCCGCTGGACGCCCTCGGTCACCTCGATCCGGCCGGACCGGGTCACCTGGGCCCGGTCCTCCAGGCAGGTCACCGCCGTGATCGGCAGCGCCTCCGGCTTGCGTTCGGCCGGGGTGCCCTGTTGCAGAGTCGGCTGAGTCACCGTCAGACCCTCCTGTTGCCGCCGACCACGGCCTTCGCTGCCGGGATCCGGATCTCGTAGCCACCGGTCAGGTTCTTCCGCTCGCCGGCGGCGAGCTCGACATGCCACACCCGCGCGCCCGGGACGTGTCGCCCGTCGCGCAACTCGGTGTCCTCCACCCAGCGCGGCGCGCCGGCGTGCTCCTCGATCCTGACGTCCTTGTCGTCGGTGACCGGCACCCGCTCCAGGATGTCCAGCCGGATCGACCGGCCGAGGTGGTTGACCGCCTCGATCTCGATCCGGTGGTCGAGCACGGCCGTACCGCCGCGCAGACCCGCCGTCGACTCGCGCATGTGCGCGTTGCGCGAGACCTGCACGCTCTCCACCACGCCCACGCCGACCCGTTCGCGCGCACCCGGCGCGAGCGTCGGCAGCGGCACGGTCATCAGGAACTCGCCGGCCACCGAGACGTCCGCCGGGCCCGCGAGCAGCGCGTGTGCCGACGCGTTGGCCAGTACGACGGTGCCGAACACCGCGTCGTCCAGCGCCGGCACGCAGACGAACTCGGGGTCGAGACCGACCTCGATCTCGCACACCGGGATGGTGTGCCACACCCCGTCGGCGGCCACCTCGGCCGGCGCCGCGGTGTCGAAGCGATAGTCGAAGGACCCGGCCGCGTCGCGGGGCGCGTGTGCGTGCTCGGGCAGCGCCAGTCGGGTCACCGTGTCGGCGCGCCGGCGGTACTCCAGCGCGGTCCCGCCGGGCGCGTACGGCGCGGGGCGCAACCGGCCCCGGGTCGCCGCGTCGTCGGCGTCGCGCAGTTCCAGGGCCGCGTAGTCCAGCAGGTCGCTGCCCGGCTCGTATTGCTCCACCGGCGCGGGTGCGCTCTGCGCGATCGGGTCCTCGTCGGCCCCCACGTCGAAGCGGGCGAGTTCGAACGCACCGCCGGGCGCGGCCGGTGCGGCCGGCGCGGCGGCCCCGATCCGGCGGGCGCGCCGGGCCGCGGGGGCGGGGCGCGGGGGCGGCGGCGGGGCACCGTAGCCGCCCGCCATCGGCGGGGCCGGGGAGGTCACCGGCATCGGGGCCGCCGGCAGGCTCAGGTCGAAATCGGCGACCTCCTCCGCCGCGAACGCGCCCCCGGCGGCGCTCGTCCCCCGTACCTCGGACGACTCCTTGGCCGCGGCCGGCCGCGGGCGCCGCGCCCGGCTCGCGTCGTAGCCCGCGAACAGTTCGGCCAGGCCGGTCGGTGGCTCGCGCCAGCCGGCGTGCGCGGGCGCGGTCTGCCGGCGGCCCAGGCGCAGCGACTTGAGCTCGGGCAGGGCGGTGCTGCGGGCCAGGTCGGCGGTGGACAGGCCGAGCCGCACACCGGTCCAGTCCTCGCCGGTGCGCTGCGCGACACAGGCCCGCATGACCAGCGTGCCGCCGGTCATCGCCGCGTCCAGCCGCAACTGGTACATCGGCGCCCAGCGCGCGCCGGGCACGTGGTACTCCACGGCCAGCTCGACCGCGCCCGCCTCGCCGGTGTGCTCCAGGGTGACCACGGCGGTGCCGAACACCTGGGCCCGCTCGGTGCGCTGCGCCCCGGACGCGGCGTTCAGCCGGGCCCGGTAGACCTCGGTGTCGCGGATCGCCTCGCGCAACCGCTCGTCGCACGCGCCGATGCGCTCGTACAGCGCCTGGGCCCGCTCGTCGGCGAACGCGGCCAGCTCCAGCAGCGCGGTCACCGGTGCGGGGCGCGGCGGATCACCCCGTCGCACGGAGGGCGGTACGGCCTCCAGCCCGGCGATCTCGGCCAGTTCGCCGGCCAGTCGCTCGCTCTGCGCGCGCAACGCCCGAACCCGCGACTCGGCCGCCTCCAGGTCCAGCAGTACGCCCGGCAGGTCCCGCTCCTCGACCACCTCGACGTCGACCACGGGCCGGATGTCGGTGACCCGGACACCCGCGCCGCCGCCGACCACCCGCGCGCGCAGCCAATCGCCGTACGCGGTGAGCGGGAAGCCGGTGACCCGGACCCGGACCGGACCCGGTGGGCCCGCCGGCAGGTCCACCTCGCAATTTCGTACACACACCGCCCCCACGGCGTGAACGACCACCGAACGCAATTCCGAAGCGACCGTGAGCATGTACCCCTCCTGCTCGTCCGTGCGCGTCCCTGCTCGGCACGGGGGGACCAAGGTAGCCCGACCGGCCGGGTGCGCGTGCGGCCGCGGCGAGTCCGTATCGGATACTGGCACGCATGGCATACGGGACCTTGCGCGCTTTCCTGAAGGCACTGGAGAAGCGTGGTGAACTCAAGCGCGTACGCGCCGAGGTCGACCCGCATCTGGAGGTCGGCGAGATCACCGATCGGGTGAACAAGGCCAAAGGCCCGGCGCTGTTGTTCGAAAACGTCAAGGGCAGCTCGATGCCGCTGGCGATGAACGTCTACGGCACCGACGAGCGCATGCTGATGGCGCTCGGGCTGAGCAGCTACGACGAGCTGTCGGACAAGATCGGCGGCCTGCTCAAGCCGGAACTGCCGCAGGGCTTCACCGGGATCCGCGAGGCGTTCGGCAAGCTCGGTTCGGTCGCGCACATCCCGCCGAAGAAGATCAAGGACGCGCCCTGTCAGCAGGTGGTCCTCAAGGGCGACGACGTCGACCTGGACACCATCCCGGCGCTGTTCACCTGGCCCGAGGACGGCGGCTCGTTCTACAACCTGGGCCTGACCCACACCAAGGACCCCGACTCGGGGGTGCGCAACCTGGGTCTGTATCGGCTCCAGCGGCACGACAAGCGCACCATCGGCATGCATTGGCAGATCCACAAGGACAGCCGCAACCACTACCAGGTGGCCGCCAAGCGCGGTGAGCGGCTGCCGGTGGCGATCGCGTTCGGTTGCCCGCCGGCGGTGACGTACGCGTCCACCGCGCCGCTGCCCGGGGACATCGACGAATACCTCTTCGCCGGCTTCATCGGAGGTCGGCGGATCGAGATGGTCGACTGCGTGAGCGTGCCGCTCCAGGTCCCGGCCGAGGCCGAGGTGGTGCTCGAAGGCTGGTTGACCCCGGGCGAGATGTTGCCCGAGGGCCCGTTCGGCGACCACACCGGCTTCTACACGCCGCAGGAGCCGTTCCCGGCGCTGACCATCGACTGCGTGACGATGCGCGAGAAGCCGCTGCTCCAGTCGATCGTGGTCGGCCGGCCGCCGACCGAGGACGGCCCGCTGGGCAAGGCGACCGAGCGTTTCTTCCTGCCGCTGCTCAAGATCATCGTGCCCGACATCGTGGACTACGACCTGCCCGAGGCGGGCGGCTTCCACAACTGCGCGATCGTCTCGATCGACAAGAAGTACCCCAAGCACGCGCAGAAGGTGATGAGCGCGATCTGGGGCGCGCACATGATGTCGTTGACCAAGCTGATCGTGGTGGTGGACGCCGACTGCGACGTGCACGACTACCACGAGGTCGCGTGGAGGGCGTTCGGCAACACCGACTACGCCCGCGACCTGCTGCTGACCGAGGGGCCCGTGGATCACCTCGATCACGCGTCGTACCAGCAGTTCTGGGGCGGCAAGGCGGGCATCGACGCGACCCGCAAGCTGCCCGAGGAGGGCTACACGCGCGACGGCGGTTGGCCGGAGATGGTCGTGTCGGATCCCGAGACCGCCGCCAAGGTGACTCGTCGTTGGAAGGAATACGGACTGTGACGTCCGCCGCGCTACCCGCCCCCGGAGCACCCTCGGAGGTGGGCCGGGTCAAGGCGTTCCTGCGCCTGGTACTGATCGAGCATTCGGTGTTCGCGTTGCCGTTCGCCTACATCGCGGCCTTCACCGCGATGTACGAGACGAACGAACGACTGCACTACCGGGAGCTGTTCCTGGTCACCGTGGCGATGGTCGGCCTGCGTACCTTCGCGATGGCCTGCAACCGGATCATCGACCGCGAGATCGACGCGCGCAATCCGCGAACCGCGACCCGGGAGTTGGTCACCGGCGCGGTGTCGGTGCGGACCGCGTGGGTCGGCGCGCTGGTCGCGCTGTTCTTCTACCTGGTCGCCGCCGCGCTGCTCAACCCGCTGTGCCTGGCGCTCGCGCCGGTCGCGGTGATCCCGATGGTGATCTATCCGTACGGCAAGCGCTTCACCAACGTCCCGCACGCGATCCTGGGGGTCGCGCAGGCGATCGGCCCGATCGGCGCGTGGTTGGCGATCACCGGTTCGTGGTCGTGGCAGGCGGTCGTACTGGGCCTGGCGGTGGGCACCTGGATCGGCGGCTTCGACCTGATCTTCGGCTGCCAGGACGTCGCGGCCGACCGCGCGCACGGCGTCAAGAGCGTGCCGGCCAAGTGGGGCATCGCCGCCGCGCTGAACGCCTCGAAGATCACCCATGTGGTGACCACGCTGCTGTTCATCTGGTTCGGCGCCCTCACCGGCGCGGGCTTCTTCTGGTGGCTGGGCCTGCTCATCGTCGGCGCGGCGTTCGTCTACGAACACTCCCTGCTCAAGCCGGACGACCTGTCCAAGCTGAACCGGGCCTTCTTCACCACCAACGGCTTCATCGGCATCGCCCTGTTCGTC
The DNA here is from genome assembly GCF_042754445.1 of Embleya sp. NPDC059213. Taxonomy (NCBI): domain Bacteria; kingdom Bacillati; phylum Actinomycetota; class Actinomycetes; order Kitasatosporales; family Streptomycetaceae; genus Embleya; species Embleya sp. NPDC059213. The sequence continues at coordinate 27,036 of NZ_JBHZAV010000005.1, read as the reverse complement.
TGCGCACTGCTGGATCTGGGCGTGCGAGGGCTGCGGCCGTAGGCCGGTCTTCGGGCTCGGGTGCGGGCTTGCGCGACGGCGGGAGCCGGTGGAGTCGAGGCCGGTTGCTCCGATCGCGCGGGCGCGCAACTTCGCGCAACCAGGTGGCGGGTCGGGCGGCCGGCCCCGCGCACTCGGTGAAGGTGTTCCTTCGCGTCGGGGCGGACGCGATCCGAACTCCCGCTTCGCATATTGCGGTTCTTCCCGGAGGTGGACGGCACCGGTAACGACTCCGACGCTCGACGAGTTGTTGAGCTCGGTTCGAAAGCGGGCCTGGCACCTGGAGATGCGGGACGACTATGCCGGTACGTCCCCGGCGTTCGTGGCCTGGCCGGCGGGGTTTGCGTACGATCGCGGCCCGGCTGATCGGGCGTGGCATGCCCTGGTGGGCTCGGCCATGGCGCATGGGGCGCAAGTGCGCAGGGCCCGGATCGTGTCCGAGCCGATCGGGGACTACATCCGATACGAGCACGAGGCGACCCCGGCGGCGAACCTCGCGGCCGGCGAAGAGGTTCGGTGGCTGCCGCGCCGACATACCGCCCCACCTGAGACCGTCGACCAGTACGTGGCCGCACCGGAAGCCGCCTCGCCTTCGGGTGGGGCGGCTTCCTTCGGGTGATCAGGTGCGCTTCAGGTCGGCGATCAGGGCCGACCAGGGCCCCCGGCCTGCGCGAATGATGCCGGCGGCACGGTCCTTGCTGTCGCGGATCGCCATCCCATTGTTTGCTGTGGGCGCTATTTCGACACAGTCGTTGGTGGGGCCGCTGCGCGAGGACTTGCGGAAAGGGCCGGCGATGTCGGGCTGCATTCGATTCGCTCCTAAAGCTCGGCGATGACCTGGTTGATCAAGGTCAGGGAATCAGCAGGGCTCTCCGCTGATGACCGGAGGTAGTCGAAGGTCAGGATGTGGTCCGCAACCTCGTTCTCGCCCTCCAGGTAGTTCGACGATGTCAGGTTCTCAAGGAACACCACATCGGGGGCGGGCGGTGGGAACGCGAAGACGACGAATGGCCTTGCCACACAGGCGATTTCGCCCTTCTTCGTCTTCAGGACCTGGACAGTGGTGGTCGGCCGTGCGACGAGTTCGGAGAGGTGCGCGAGTTGGGCACGCATCACGTCACGACCACCGACAGGAACCCGGAGCGCCGGCTCCCAGATCACCGCCCAGAACCGAGGTGGATCGGGCCGGTTCATGACGGCGTTCTGCCGCTCCATGCGGACTTTGACGAGTTGCTCGACCGTCTCCGGGGTGGTGGAGGCCGGGTTCGCAGCCGTGATTGCTCGGGCGTAGTCGACCGTCTGGAGCAAGCCGGGGATCAAACTCGTCTGCCAGGTGCGGATGTAGGACGCCTCGGCTTCGAGCCCCACAAAATCCTCGTACGGCTTCGGCAGAGTGTCACCGTAGTCGCGCCACCATCCACGTCGACCGCTCTGGCGCGCCAATTCGAGCAGAGCATCGCGAGTTGCAGCGTCGTGCACCGCGTACATATCGAGTAGCGCTCGGACATCGATCGGTCGTGCGGCGACGGATCCGGTCTCTATCCGCGAGATCTTCGGCCGCGAGCACTCAAGGTGAGCCGCAGCCTCATCAGTCGACTTGTTTGCAGCTTCGCGGAGTCGTCGCAGTTCAGAGCCCAGTTGTCGCGCTCGGATCGTCGGTCTGGCCGGCATGGCACCCCCAATTTTCGGCAACAGTCTGCCGCGTCGTCGTAACGTATCGCCACCATGTGAATGGTGCACGTGTGCATCTGTAACGGTTGAAGGTGCACGCGTGCAGGAGTAACGTGAGCATTCAGGCACGAAGGGTAGCCGTCCTGGTCGTTTCGGTGATGGTCGAATCGGGAGGCGCCTTGATGGTCCAACCGTCGTCCGCTCGAACCGAAGGTTTGCGCGTATTCGTCAGCCGCCCGTCCGAATATGGCCTCGTTCTTGCGTTCGGGTCCATGCACTGCCCACGTCTCGAAGAACTGTCCGAGGCCCGAGCGATGACGCTTCTGAAGCATCTCGCCGGCGCTCTCGGGCTCGCCATCACCGCACCGACTCCAAGGTTGAGGTGACACACATGACCGATGTCATCCGATTCGCCCTCAAACCAGACGTACTCTTGGCCCGCCGACACCATGAGACCGGCACGATCACGGTCCCCCTCATCGTCCACGAAGAAGACGGAGACCTCAGCGGCTCCGATACCCCTGTGTTGACGCTCACCAAGGCTCAGGCCGAGTTCCTGACCATGGGTCTGATTTATGCGCTCAACCAGGCGTCTACCGCCGAAGAAGAAGCAGCCCCAAGCGCAGAGTTCGCCCCGGTGTCTGCTCGGGCGAGGGCCATATGCGAAGCGCTCTCGCCATCGTTCGGAGAGGCCCAGACGTCGACGGTGCCCGTAGTCGTGAAATCCCCCGTCACCGTGTCGCGATCGTTGCCCGCAATCGCGCAGTCGGCGCGGACCGCGCGGCACCTCGTGTGGGAGGTGTGCGACGGGATCGGGATCGGCGGGGATCGGCGGACCTATGTCGGGCTGATGGTCACCGAGTTGGTGGTCGAGGCGCTCCGCCACGCGCCGGCCGTGACCTCGTACGTACTCGACATCACGGGCGCGCTCGCCGATGGCCACCCCGTCCTGTGCGTGGAATTCCGCGAGGTCGGCCTCGATCGTCCACCGCACCGCCTGCTCGAACACGGCCGCGGCCTGGCCATCGTCCGGGCGCTCGGCGTCGAGTGGCCGCACCACGAGTGCGGGTGGCTGACTCCGAAGGAAGGCCCGACATCGTGGTTCATCGTCGGCGACACCACGCCCGAACACGCCCGACTGCTCAGCGCGGAACACCTGTTCAACCTGCGCGGCCTGGAGAACATGCACCACATCACCGAAGCCGCCGTCGGCACCACCCTCCGCCCCATCCATTGGGGGTGTGATCACTGAGCCGCCGACCGTCCGTCGGCCGCCCGATCCGGGGAAGGCAAAGGCAATCGTGAGGACCGACCCCCATCCCGGCCCCGAGTCCTCGGCCGACGAGTCGTTGTTCCCCGTTCCGCCGGTGTGCGAGCAGGCGTTGCGGGCGGCGGTGGTTGCGCTCGACCCGGCGGCGGCGGGTCGGTTCGAGGAGGATTTCCGGGCCACCTGGCGAGCGGCCGTGCGGGCCGACAGCACGGCTCCGATACGGGCCTTCCTGCATCGCTGGGCGGTGTTCGTCGCGTTGCGGCGGGTGCCTGCCCGGGCTCGGCGACTGCGCGAGCTCGAACGAATGGTCACGGACGCGGACACCCTCGCCGCCGCTCGCCCCGCGGTGGCCGAAGTCGCCGCGATTCTGACCCGGGCCGCGCACGAGGCCACCGGGTGAGCGGCCTCCGCGCGGGCCCAGGTGCGGAGAGCCGGGGCCCGTGCGGACAGTTGGACCGGGCCGGCTCCCACAGCTCCGGCCGGCGGACTTCCCGCACTTCAGGGACCCTTCGTCGCCTTGAGAATGCCCACGATCCGGTACCGATCCGCGCCGGCCGAAGCCACAGGGCGGATCGCCGCATAAGGTCTCGGCGGGGGACCGTGTCGGCTCTGGGGGGTTGGTCATCGATGACGCGTGTCGTGTTGACGACGGGCGCGAACGCGCCGCTCGGCGACGAGGTAGTCGAGGTCGTCGTGTCGTGGGAGGGGCGTGCGGGTGTCGACGTCTCGGCATTGCTCCTGACTGCCGATCATCTGGTGCGCGGTGACGCGGACTTCGTGTTCTGGAACAACCCCGCGAGCCCCGACGGTGCGGTCCGACTCGCCGACGGCGGGCGGTTGACCGTGGTCACGAGCGCGGTCGCCGCCGACGTGGCGAGCCTGGTCGTGGTGGTCGCGGCCGACGGGGAAACGGGCGCGGACACCCTCGCGGACGTCCACGGCCTGCAGGCGGTCGTGGGCGGGACGCTCTACCGGCCCGACGACCTGAACCGGGGCCAGACCGCGGCCGTCCTGGTCGAGGTGTACCGGCGCGCGGACGCGTGGAAGGTGCGCGCGGTCGGGCAGGGCTACGCGAGCGGTCTCGCGGGCATCGCCACGGACTTCGGAATCGAGGTCGCCGAGGAGCCGGACGACACGCCGACGGCCGGCGACCTCGCGGTGGGCTTCGCGATCCCCGACGCGACGGAAGTACCCCCAGGCTTCGCCGCCCCCGCCGCCCAGCCGGCACCCGTCGCCTTCGCCCCACCCGCCGCACAACCACAACAGCACACCCCGGGGCCCGAGTTCGCCACACCCCCGGCCGCCGCAACCGCTCCGGAGTACGCCACCGGCTTCGCAACACCGGCGCCCACACCGGCCCCCGTCGGGTTCACCCCACCGCCGGCCATCGCACCGCCCCCCGCCCCGACACCCGCCACCCCACCCGCCTCCCCGATTTCACGGGCCCTGTCCCGGCTGCGTCGCCGCCCGAGCGCCCCCACGCAGCCGACCCCCACCCCGGCACCCGCACCCGCACCCGCACCCGCACCCGCACCGATCACCACGTCCGTACCCACCACGTCGTATCCGCCGGCGACCCCGCACGCCCCCGCCCCGAACGTCGCCACCCCGCCGAACATGACCAAGCCGTCGCTCGGCGCCATCAAGCTGACCAAGAATCAGAGCGTGTCCCTGCCCTGGGACGGCGACCCCGACCTGGTGATCACGGCGGCGCTCGAATGGGACGGGGGCGCCGGGTACAACGAGTTCGACGAGGCGGACCTCGACCTGTACGCACTGTTCGTGCCACGCGTCGAGGCGGTGCCGCCGAGCTACGAACGAATACCGACCAGGGGCGCGGTCTACTACCGCGACTTCGGCTCGACGACCGCCGAGCCGTACATCCACCTGGACGGCGACGCCCGCAGCCCGGGTCGCGAGGTGATCCGGATCACCCGCCCCGACCTCCAGGGCCACGTGCTGATCTGCGCCTACAGCGCGATCACCAACGGCAGCGGAAGCTTCAAGTCCTACGGTGCCAAGGCCGTCGTCGACGACGGCCGAGGCTCGGTCGTGACCGTGCCGCTCCTCGACGACAACGCCGGCGGTTACTGGGTCGCAATCACGCTGATCGACTTCACCACACCGCAGGGTCCGACGGTCCGGCACGTCGAGCGCTACTCCGAGCAGGGCGAGGAACGCCCGATGCTCTACGCCGACGGGCGCTTCGCGATGAGCATGGGGCCCGTCGAGTTCAAGGGCGACGACAATGCCATCCACGAGTTCGAATGGGAAATGATCCTGGATCGGGACTACCACCGAGACATCAGCGAGGGCCGCAACCTCTACCCCTGACGAGCCCCGGCAGCAGCCGAGTTCGCCTCGAAACGGCGCTGCCCCGCCGCCCCGGCAAGGGGGCGACGGGGCAGACCGTTCGAGGCGACCGAGGCTCAGACGCCCGCGTACGAGTGCAGGCCGTTCACGAAGATGTTGACGCCGTAGTAGTTGAACAGGAAGCAGGAGAACGCGACCAGCGACACCGCCGCCGCCTTCGTGCCCTTCCAACCGGCCGTGGCGCGGGCGTGCAGGTAGGCCGCGTACGCCACCCAGGTGATGAAGGACCAGACCTCCTTGGGGTCCCAACCCCAGTAGCGACCCCACGCGTTCTCCGCCCAGATCGCGCCGCACACGATGGCGAAGGTCCACAGCGGGAAGATGATCGCGTTGACCCGGTAGGCGGTCTTGTCCAACGAGGCCGAACTCGGCAGTCGAGCCAGCTTGTCGTCGAAGCGGCCCGGCTTGGCCCCGGCCGGGTCGGCCTGCCGGCGCTCGTAGCCCTGCCGGAACAGGAACAGGATCGAGGCGAGCGCGCCGATGTGGAAGGCGCCGAACGAGACGATCGCGGACGCGACGTGGATCCACAACCAGTACGAGTCGAGCGCCGGGACCAGTTGTTCGGAGTCGGTGTAGAGCAGCGTGACCGCCACGCCGAGTGTGGTGAGCACCGGCAGCGTGACGAACAGGCCCAGCCAGCGCACCGGATACTTCCACAGCAGCACCAGGAAGGCCGCGACCACCACCAGCGACACCGAGGTGGAGAACTCGTACATGTTGCCCCACGGCGCCCGCTCGACCGAGATGCCGCGCGTGAGCACGGAGCCGGCCTGGAGCAGGAAGGCCAGCACGGTCAGCGAGACCGCGACCCGGCCGATCCGGTCGGCGCGTTCGCTGCCGCCCGACACGTCGCCCTGGTCGTCCGCGCCGGCGCCGTCGTGCCCGCCCTCGCGCAGCACCACCACCGGCCGCTCGGCCAGCGCGACCCCGCCGGCCGCGCCCACGGCGGCCGGCTCCAGCACCTCGACCGACAGGTCGGCCGAGCGTTTGGCCACCGCTCCGCTGCTGCCGAACGTCCATTCCATGCAATAGGCGAAGAACGCCATCAGGTAGACGGCGATCGCCGAATACATCAGCACATTGCTGAATTGGGCGAGGTTCTCGTTGACGCCCACGCTCACTCCTTGACCTTGGTGCCGGATGAGTTCGCCGGCGCGGCCTCGCGCAACGCGTCCACGAACTCCTGTACCTCTTCGCCGAGGCCCCCGCCCTCGGTGCGGGCGAGCCCGCCGACCTCGACGACCGTGTGGCCGTCGGGGCCCTCCACCGCACGCACCCACATCCGGCGGCGGCGGACGAACAGTGACAACACGAGCCCGAGAATGGCGGCCACCACGCTGAACAGCGCGAGCCCCTTGCCCGGCTCGCTGGCGACCTGGAAGTTGGCCCAGGTCTTGACGCCGTCGAAGGTGATGCTGCCGGCGCCGTTGGGCAGTTGCACGGTGTCGCCGACCTTGAGGGCCTTGCGCCACACGTCCGTGCCGTCCATGAACTTGGCCATCTTGTCGGCCTTGAGGGCGTAGATGTTCTGCGGGATGCCCGAGTCCATGCCCAGGTCGCCCTCGTAGCCGCTGATCATCAACCGCGGGTTGAGCAGCGAGGGGAACACCGAGATCGGACCGCGCCTGGGGTCCACCAGCAGGTTGCCGTCCGGGTCCATCGGCGCGCTCGGCAGGAACTGCGCGTCGAAGCCCAACTGCTTGAGTCCGATGCTCACGTCGGGGACCTTGATCACGCCGGTCGAGGTCCGATTGCCGTCCTGGGGCAGGAAGATGGTCGGGCCCTTGTAGGCGATCTTGCCCTTGGCGTCGCGTACGGTCACCTCCGGCGCGTAGCCGGTGGCGATCATGAAGACCTTGGTGTCACCCACCTGCAGTGGGTGGTTGACCTTGATCGTCCCCGACTTGTCCTTGCCCTCGTGGCCGTACCAGGACTCGATGTGCGCGGTGAACGACCTCGGCTCGCCGCGCTTGGCGCCGGTCGGCTGGAACGTCTGATCGACGGACTTGAGCCGGAACCCGAACGGCTCCAGGTTGTCCGCGTCCACGAGCGCACCGAACTGGCGGTCGTCGTACTGGGTGAGCACGTTCGCGAAGCTGCCGCCCTCGACGACGATCTTGCCGCCCTTGACGCTGTACAGACTGCCCAGCGCGAACGCGACCAGGATGCCGAACAGCGCGATGTGGAACAGCAGGTTGCCGGTCTCCCGGGCGTAGCCCTTCTCCGCCGCGATCGAATCGGCGGTCGGGTTCAGCCGGAAGCGGCGCTTCTTGAGCGCCCCTCGTGCCACCTCCAGCACCGCGTCCGGGTCCGCCGAGGTCTCCCAGCGCGCGTACGCGGGCAGCCGGGCGAAGTTGCGCGGCGCCGACGGGGGCTTGGCCCGCAGTGTCTTGGCGTGCGCCCAGCACCGCGGCACGATGCAGCCCGCGAGCGAAATGAACAGCAGGATGTAGATCGAGGCGAACCACCACGACGAGAACACGTCGAAGAGCTGGAACTTGTCCATGATCTTCGCGCGGTCGGGATGGTCGCGGAAATACTGGCTGACCTTGATCGGACTGACCGGCCGCTGCGGGATCAGCGTCGGTGGCGTGGCCGCGACCGACAGCAGGAACAGCAGGATCAGCGCGACCCGCATCGAGGTCAGTTGCCGCCACAACCAGCGCAGCCAGCCGACCACGCCCAACTGCGGTTGGCGCATCTCCGCGTCGCCGTCGTCCTGCGCGGGCGCCGTGGACATCCCGGCATCGGCTCGCTCCTCGGCGTCCGAGGTCCGCGCGAGGTCGTCGTCCCGTTCGAGGTCGTCGTCGGTGCGGGTCTGGCTCATCAGATTCCGATCGTGTATTGCCCGGCCCAGGACTGCAGCTCGCGCATGATGTGATCCCACGCACCGGTGAGCATCAGTACGCCGAGCAGTACGAGCATGCCGCCGCCCAGGCGCATCACCCAGACGTAGTGCTTCTTGACCCACCCGAACGCCCCGAGTGCCTTGCGGAACGCGAGCGCGGTGACCAGGAAGGGCACGCCCAGGCCCAGGCAGTAGGCCACCGTGAGCAGGGCGCCGCGGTTGGCGCTCGCCTCGCTCACGGACAGGTTGAGCACCGCGGTCAGGGTCGGGCCGATGCACGGCGTCCAGCCGATCCCGAACACCACACCCAGCAGCGGTGCGCCGACCAGCCCGACGGCCGGTCGCTGGTGCAGCCGGAACTCGCGTTGCATGCCCGGCAGTACACCCATGAAGGAGAGCCCGAGCACGATGGTGATCGCGCCGAAGACCTTGGTGATGATCGCCTGGTGCCTCAGCAGCGTCTCGCCGAAGTAGCCGAACGCCGCGCCCATGGAGACGAACACGGCGGTGAAGCCGAGCACGAACAGCAGGGTGCCCAGGAAGAGCCGGCCGCGCCGGGCGTCCTTGAGGTCGGCCCCGGACACCCCGGTGACGTAGCTGACGTAGCCGGGCACCAGGGGCAACACGCACGGCGAGAAGAACGAGATCAGCCCCGCGAGCAGGGCGATCGGCAGGGCCGCGAGCAGCGACCCGGTGTAGACCGTGTTGTTCATTCCCTCGGCTGCGACCAGCACCTCGATCAGGCCTTCTCGTTCGGCACCGGCTCGTTCAACACGGGGTCGATCATCGAGCGCAGTTCCTCGATGGTGACCGCGCGCAGCACCCGGGCCGCGATCCGACCCTCACGGTCGATGATCAGCGTGCTGGGGATGGCCTTGGGGTTCAGGTTGCCGGTGAACTTGAGGATCTCGCGCGCGTCCGGGTCCCACAGGCTCGGGTAGGTGATGCCCTTGCTGTTGGTGAACGCGAGCGCGTTGTCCTGGGTGGCGTCGCGGGTGTTGATCCCCAGGAACTGCACACCCTTGTCCGCGGTCTCGGTGTGTGCCTGCTGGAAGTCGGCGGCCTCGGCCCGGCACGGCGGGCACCACGAGCCCCAGACGTTGAGCACCACGACCTTGCCCTTGAAGTCGGCGAGGCTGATGTCCTTGCCTTCGAGCGTCTGGCCGGAGACCTTCGGGGCGGCGGTACGCGCGCCCACCGCGGCCCGCGCGATGCCGCTGTTGTCGCTGTCCACGTAGCCCTTGCCGTCGCCGCCGCTCTTGCCGCCGGCGCTCATCCCACCGCAGCCGGAGAGTGCGAGCAGGGCCGCGGCGGTGAGCAGCGCGGCACGACGAGGCAGGCGGCGTGTGAGCATGTGAAAAGTTTCGCATGCCTCCACGACCGCTCCACGCGGGGTCCGTCGTGCCGCTGACACTGCTTCATTTCATCCCGATTCGTCCCAAATAAATGGGGCGTCATGCCCCGAATTCACGGTTTTGCGTCAGGCTCCGAAGCTCTTGCCCTGCGCCTTGCCGGCGAGCTTGGCCGGGAGCAGGTCCCGGGCCGGTTCGCTGTAGCCGACGGAGACGATCTTGTCCCCCTCGTAGGTGAACGTGGTCAGCGACGCCAGCGAGCACTGCCGGTTGCGCGGGTCATGCCACAACCGCCGCCGCTCGACGAAGGAGCGGGTCACCCAGATCGGCAACTGGTGGCTCACGCAGACCGCCTCGTGCCCGCGCGCGGCGTCCCGGGCGGCGCCCAGCGCGCCCATCATCCGCACCACCTGCTCGATGTACGGCTCACCCCACGAGGGCTTGAACGGGTTGGTGAGGTGCTTCCAGTGCCCCGGGTTGCGCAGCGAACCGTCGCCGACCCCGAAGGTCTTGCCCTGGAAGATGTTCTCCGCCTCGATCAGCCGCTCGTCGGTGGCGATCTCCAGCCCGTGCCGGCCGGCGATCGGCGCGGCCGTCTCCTGGGCACGCTCCAGCGGCGAGGACACCACGTGGGTGATGTCGCGCCCGGCGAGATGGTCGGCGACCCGCTCGGCCATCTTGTTGCCCAGCTCCGACAGGTGGTAGTCGGGCAGGCGGCCGTACAGGATGCCGTGCGGGTTGTGCACCTCGCCGTGGCGCATGAGGTGCACGATCGTCACATCGCGATTGGTCTGCGGCTTCTGAGCCATCGTCAGTTCTCCTGGGCACTCGCTGCGGCGCGGGCTGCGGCCGGCAGCGCGTCGAGGATACGGTTCACGGCCGCGTCGTCGTGGGCGGCGGACAGGAACCACGCCTCGAACGCGCTCGGCGGCAGATACACGCCGGCGTCCAGCATCGCGTGGAAGAACGCGGAGAAGCGGAACGCCTGCTGTGTGCGTGCCTGGTCGTAGTCGTGCACCGGTCGATCGGTGAAGAAGATCGAGAACATGTTCCCGGCGGTGGACACGGTGTGTGCCACACCCTCCTTGGCCAGCGCGGCCGAGACCTCGGTGCGCAGCGCGAGCGAGACCCCGTCCAGGTGCTTGTACACCGCGTCGGTGCAGTGCCGCAGCGTGGTGACGCCGGCCGCGGTGGCGACCGGGTTCCCGGACAGCGTGCCGGCCTGGTAGACCGGGCCCAGCGGGGCCAGCCGGGACATCACGTCGGAGCGTCCGCCGAAGGCCGCCGCCGGGAAGCCGCCGCCCATCACCTTGCCGAAGGTCAGCAGGTCGGGCACGACACCCTCGATGCCGAACCAACCCGCCTTGGACACCCGGAAGCCGGTCATCACCTCGTCCGAGACGAACAACGCGCCGTGCCGCTCGCACAGTGCCTTGAGCCCGGCGTTGAAGCCGGGCCGCGGGGTGACCACGCCCATGTTGCCGGGCGCGGCCTCGGTGATCACGCACGCGATGTCGTCGCCGTGCACGGCGAACGCCGACTCGACGGCGGACAGGTCGTTGTAGGGGAGCACGATCGTGTCGGCGGCCGAGGCGCCGGTCACCCCGGGCGTGTCGGGCAGCGCGAAGGTGGCCAGGCCGGAGCCGGCGGCGGCCAGCAGCGCGTCCACGTGACCGTGGTAACACCCGGCGAACTTGATCACCTTGGCCCGACCGGTGAAGCCGCGGGCGAGGCGGATCGCGGACATGGTGGCCTCGGTGCCGGAGCTGACCAGGCGGACCTGTTCGACCGGGGCGATCCGGGAGACGATCTCCTCGGCGAGTTCGACCTCGCCGGCGCCGGGGGTGCCGAAGGAGGTGCCGCGCGCGACCGCCTCGCGCACGGCCTCCTGCACCGCGGGGTGGGCGTGGCCGAGGATCATCGGTCCCCAGGAGCACACCAGGTCCACGTATTCGCGGCCGTCCGCGTCGGTCAGATACGGACCTCGGCCCGAGACCATGAAGCGGGGCGTGCCGCCGACCGCGCGAAAGGCGCGCACCGGCGAGTTGACCCCGCCGGGGGTGACGGCCCGCGCACGCGCGAACAGGGCGGCGGAGGCGGGTGCGGGGTTCTCGTTGACAGAGCTCACCCGGCCATGCTCTCAAACAAACCGGGCACCCTCGTCGCCCCCGGCGGCGCGGCGCGACGGGCGCCGAAGGAGGGGCGCCGCGGTGCCCGAATGGACCGACCGGATGGGCGCCGGGGAGGGTGTGCACGGATTCGCGTTGGTTCCCGGGGATCCGGCAACCGAAACCGGGGGCCGGGAGCAGTATGATCGGACCACCCGGACCCGTGCCCACGGGTGAGGCATGTCCGGCGGGGTGCAGCACGACGATCGGGGTGCGCGCGTGGCGGCGAGAACACGTCGGAGTGGGCGGTCCGGGCGACACCACCGGATAGCCGGCGGTCTCGGACCGGTGCTCGCGACGCTGCTGTTGCTGGCCGGGACGGCCGCCTGCGGCGACAAGGACTCGGACGACGGCGGTACCACGGGGCTGCGCGGCGCGCTGGACGCGGTGCGGGACGACGCGTCCACCCGGGGTTGGTTCGAGTACGCCGACACGGCCGCGCTCACCAAGGCCAACGGCGGCACCGCCGCCACCGGGCCCTACGGCACGCTGCTCGGGATCGGCTCGCCCGATCTGGGCGGGCTGCGCGAACAGGTGGCACCGGCCCTGGGGTTCGACCCGAACAAGGCGCGCGAGGCGTGGTCGGCCGGCCGACCGCCGTACCAGGGCGGGGTGTTCGTCGGCGGCTTCGACAAGAAGACCGTGCTCGGCAAGCTCCAGGCACTGGGCGCCAAGCCGGATCCCGCCGAGCCGAAGGCACAACGGCTGCGTGGAGACAACGAGTTGGGCTTGGACGACGCGCTGTCCCAGAAACTGCCGCTGGGCAACAACCACTTCAACGTGATCCGGATCGCCGACCGGCAGATCGGCTACGGCTCGACGCTGCAGGGCGCCGACCTCACCCGCGGCGGCACCAGGCTCGGCGCCGACCCGACCGAGCGCGCGCTGGCGGACTGCCTGGACAAGCCGTTGGCCGCGGTGATCACCGATCGGGCCGCCGGTGGCGAGACCCCGAACGGGCCCAGGATCGCGGTCGGGGTGACCGGCAAGGCCGGCGCGCCGGGCACCGACGTGTTGTGCGTGGCGACCGGGTCGGAGCCGGCCGCCCGGGCCGAGGCCGAGCGACTGCGCGTCGTGTTCACCGGCGGCGGCAGCACCGCGCAGGGGGTGCCGTGGAGCACGGTGTTGACCGACGTGCGCGCCGCGGTGGTCGGCACGAACGTGGTGAAGATCACCGCGCGTTCCGCCGGTTCGGTGCGAACGGGCGTATTCGTCAAGGCGTTGAACGACATGTCGCTCGGCCGGACCTTCTCGGGCGGGCCGCCTGGCCGGGAGTCCTGACGCATGCCGGGGCGGGACCGGTTCCGAGTGGTGCACACCTGTTACCCAACCGCGGTACGGAATGCCCGGATGACCTGCGACGATCTTCAACGAGTCCCCTCGATCACCGATCAGACCGAGACAAGCGAGCAGGGAGCGATGGCGTCGGGCGCCACGGGTGTGCGCACGTGTCACGGAGCCGACCTCGGTCGGGCGGTGCACACGTGGGCGTGACATATGAGTACTTCGGCGCACCCGATCGCGCGACCGCGGCGCGGGTGCCTCCGCTGATCGATCCGACCGACACGGTGGAACGCCCCAGCAATTCCTACGTGTCGTTCGTGAAACCGGAGACGGTCAGCGCCATGGTGCTGTCGCTGCTTGGGGACACCCCGCAGGACGCGACGCCACCACTGGAGTTGGTCGTCCTGCACCCCGCGCACGCGGTGATGCAGTTGCCGCCGATGTTGATGGACGTGCTGCGCAACGCGACCGAGGAGGAACTGGGCGCGGCGGCCTTCATCTGGTCGACGTTCCCGGACCGTCGGGTGCCGCGCGACGCGTATCTGCTGTATCGGATGTTGCACGACTGGACCAAGTTCGCCCGCGAACTGCACCACGCCGGGCACCAGTTGTACTGCCTGATGCATTCGTAGCCGCGGCCGTCCCGGAGTGTCGGTGCCGACCCCCGTTCGATTAACCCACTTGAGTTATTAACCCGCGCGGTTTAACGTGCGTCCATGACAGGGACGCACGGCGCTTCGGCGTCGGACCGCGGTGCCGGCGCACGCCTTTTGATGATCGAGGCGGCGGAACGGCTGTTCGCCGAGCGCGGCATCAACGGGGTGTCGTTGCGGGAGATCGGTGCCCAGGCCGGGCAGCGCAACACCGCCGCGGCGCGCTACCACTTCGGGTCGAAGGAGACCCTGGTGGACGCGGTCTTTCGGCATCGCATGGAGCCGGTGAACGCTCGGCGCCTGGCGATGCTGGACGAACTCGACCGGGCCGGGCACGGGCACGACGCCCGGGGTCTGATCGAGGCGTTCCTGTACCCGCTCGCCGACACGCTGGGCGAGCCCGGCAAGCCCAGTTGGTACCTGCGCTTTTGCCTGCACGCCGCCTATGTGGAGGGCACCGCGGTGCGCGACCTGTCCCGCGAGGAGTGGACGCGCGGGATCCACACCGTGCGCGAGCGCCTGCTCGACCTGGCGGTCGAGGTGCCCGCGCGCGTCCGGGACGAACGCTGGGTGTTCCTGTCGTCCTACCTCACGCACGTACTCGCCGACCGCGAGATGGCGCTGCACCATCCCGGTCGGCACACGCCCACCGACCGGGAGGTCTTCCTGGCGGGTCTGACCGACACCGCCCTCGCCCTCTTCCTGGCCCCGGTCTCCGCCCGGACCGAGGCCGCTCTCGAACAATCCCGCTAGGTCCCGCCCGGCGCGGGACCCCCTTGGTTCCGGAGGTTCGGCCATGACGAGCACCATCGACCAGCCCACCTATGCAGACCCCACCCCCGCCTCGGCCGCCGCACTGGGCCTGGAGGTCCGGCCGATGGCCGGGAACATCGGCGCCGAGATCTTCGGCGCCGACCTGACCCGGCCGCTCACCGACGAAGCGGTCGCCGAGATCCGCGCGATCTGGCTGAAGTGGAAGGTGGTCTTCTTCCGCGACCAGCACCTCACCCAGGAGCAGCACAAGGCGTTCGGCCTGCGCTTCGGCGAACTCGCGCCCGGGCACCCGACGTTGCCCGCCGCGTTCCCCGACCACCCGGAGATCCTGCTGCTCGACAACGAGAAGTTGGGCATGGGCGGCGGCGGCAGCTTCGTGGAGAGCCGCTGGCACACCGACGTGACCTTCATTCCCGACCCGCCGACCGCGTCCATCCTGCGCGGAGTGATCGTGCCGCCCTACGGTGGCGACACCCAGTGGGCCAACCTGGCGCTGGCCTACGAGCAGTTGTCCGACCCGCTCAAGGAGTTGCTCGACGGCCTGCACGCGGTGCACCACAACACGCTGCCGATCAAGCGCGGCGAACTGCCGGGCAAACTCGCCAAGCAGTTCCTCGGGGAGGGGCTGCGCGCGGTGCACCCGGTGGTGCGGGTGCACCCGGAGACCGGCGAGAAGGTGCTGTTCGTCAACCCGAACTTCACCAGCCACATCCTCGAACTGTCCCGGCAGGAGGGCACGCACATCCTGGAGATGCTCTACGCACACATCGCCGACGCGGAGTTCAGCGTGCGATTCCGCTGGCAGCCGGGCAGCATCGCGTTCTGGGACAACCGCGCGACGGTGCACCTGGTGCCCACGGACGTGCCCCCGGGCATGCGCCGTTCGATGCAGCGGGTGACCCTGCAGGGCGCCAACTCGGTCGGCCCGGACGGCGCCGAGTCCTACGCCCTGGAGGGCTGACCGCCCCCGGGATCACCGATCGGCTTCGCGTGTGGGGATCCGGCGCCTCGTCGGCTGACGGGGCGTCGGATCCGCCGGTCGCACATCGATGCGGGGGCTTGTCGGGTCGGCCGATTCGACGGGATGCTGTTCTCCGGGTGGCGTTTGTGCACCACCCGTTCTGCGCCCTCGCTAGATGCGAGATCGCTGCCGACAGCCTTTGGGGGGCGGCCGATGGGTACACGGGACCCGATGTTCCAGGGGCGCAGGCTCCGGGCACTCCTGCGTCAGACGCGCGAGGAGTGCGGGTTCATCCAACGGGACGTCGCACTGGAGATGGACTGGTCGCTGTCCAAGCTGATCCGGATCGAGACCGGCCAGGTCAACATCTCCACCACCGACCTCAAGGCACTGCTCCAGCACTATCGGGTGGTCGAACCCGACCGCGTGGCCGAGTTCATCGACATGGCCAGGGCATCCAAGCAACGCAGTTGGTGGTACGCGTACCGGAACATCCTGACCACCGAGGCGAAGGTGTTCCTGGGCTACGAATCCTCGGCCATGGTCATCCGCAACTTCGAACCCCTCCTGGTTCCCGGCCTGTTACAGACCGAGGAGTACGCCCACGAGGTGCTCCGGGTGGTGACCTCGCCCGACGACACCACCCTGGACGAGGCGGTCGCACTGCGGATGGAGCGTCAGGAGCGGCTGATCCGCCCGGACGGGCCCACGCTGCACTTCATCGTCGACGAGAGCGTGATGCACCGCACCGTCGGCAGCCCGGCCGTGATGCGCCATCAGATGCGCCGCATCCGCGAGTACGCGGAGTGGCCCAACATCACCGTGCGCGTGGTGCCGTTCTCGTCCGGCCTGTACTCGCGGGCCCGAATCGCCTACCAGCTCATGGAGTTCCAGGACGTCGCGGACGAGGCGGTCCTGTTCATCGAAAACCCGTCCGGTGACATCATCATTCGCGAGGGCAACCCGGAGGACCCGCCGACGGTCTCGCCGTTGTCCTACCTGGAGACCTTCTGGGGTCTGGAACAGCTCGCCGCGCGAGAGCACACACCGGCCCTGCTGGACGCCGCGCTCGAACGCTTCGCCCCCGGCTCGCCGCATCATCCCCACCCCGGCGATCCGGTCGAGTAGCGGATCTGCCGAGGGCAGAGTGGCAGCAGGCCGGCTGACTGCACGCGCGCAGCCAGGATGCGAGTTGAATACATCCCAAGAGCCACTTGGCTGATTGCTTGTTCCTGCGCATAATGACAGATGGGTATCCGTTGCTCGATGTCGATGAGCAGCACGGTTTCGCAGCGGCCACTGCGAGGCTTCGAACGAGTTGTTCCGAGGGTCAGATTTTATGACTTACCGGGGCAACTCGTTCTTTTTTGCATGGGACCCACGTATAGGGGACTCGACTCACTCTGGCGGAAGCAGACATCTCCATGCACAATCACAGATGAGGGCGCAATCGCCGTCCCCCCGCCCCTGCACGGTACACACCGTCGGCAAGAAAGGACGCCTGATCGAAGAAAGGGGGTGAACTCGTGCAGGACGACTTCGAGAGGATGCTTCGCGTGATCTTTCTGCTGGTAGCCGTGGCCGCGGTGACAGCGGGAGCGCTTTATTACACGCTCCGGGCCGCCGGACTGCTCACTCTCATCGGATAACGGATACCAACCCGCTCCGGGCCTCGTGCCCATATCCCTCGCGGCCTGCCGTCAGGCAGGCCGCCTTGCGTGTCGGAACCCGGTCGGTCGTCGGGACATCACTGCCGCCGTCGCCGACAAGGAGTGCGTCAATCCGAAAGTCGACCGGTGGCACAGAGGAACGCTCCCCACGATCGATCCCCGAAGGCGAGTCGCAATACGGGCGCCTTCGAGTCCCTGACCTGGACTTCGTCACCCAGCCTGGCCTCGACACAGTTGGTCGCCGCGCTCGCACTGCTCTTGCGCCACGAACGTCCCAGCGGCTCGAACTCCGCCATGGCTTGCCTCCGGAAAAGGGCTGATGAGAATAGGGAAGCCGACAGCCGGATGATTCCGTGCAGGGTCGTCACCTCTGCGGGTTGACCGGCTTCGAGGGCGCGCGCACAGCTTAGCGCCACAGCTCCGTCGCAAGCGAAATCCGGTCACGTCCATCCGTATGAAACCCGTGGATGTCGGCTGGCGAATTGCCAGGTGGCGAATTGCCCGGTCGCTCACCCGTTTGCAGCACTCCCGACCCGCCCGGATATGCCCGGTGAACGGGAGAAGGCGAAAGCCTTGAATTCGGAACATCAGGGCCCTGATCCGTTCTTTCCCAGGCGATCCCGGAGGCCGGCGACCAATCGGAGGAACGCGTCCGTGGGGGGCACCCCGCGCGGGTCGATGACGGTCTCCTGGACCACCGCCACCACCGGGCCGCTGCGCACGATGCCGTAGTCCACGTACTGGTCCAGGTTGCCGTTGATCACACCCTGGGTGCGCCACACGTCGCCCTCTTTGTCCAACGCCTTGATCCGGGGCAGGCCGTCCGCGGCCGGATTGGGCTGATTGTCCGGACAGGATCCGGCCAGGCCGCCGGTGACGTCGGTGGCCGCCACCGCGGCGGTGCGCTCGTCCGGGTAGCGGACCAGGCGGACCAGGCCGCCGCCCTGTCCGTCGTGGTTGAACACCCGCTCCTGTGCTTCCACCGCGCCGAGCCCGGCGAGGGTCTGCGTCGCACACGGGCCCAGGTTCTCGGCCAGCGCGGTCCGGGTCTCGGTGACATGCCAGTTCTCGTACACCCCGGCCACCACCGGAAACTCCTGCGCACTCGGGAAGAGCGCGTCGCTCAGCGCCGCCGGGGTGGTACTGGTCACCGGGCTCGCCGCCGGCGGCGGCGCGGCGGCCTCCCGGTGCGGCGGCCCGTCGTCGCCGGATCCGAGTCCCACCACGGTCGCCCCACCGGCGAGCAGCACGAGCGAGGCGGCGCCGACCAGGACCCGGTTGCGCAGGCGTCGGCGGCGGAACACCTTGTGGATGCCCGCGACGGGCGGCGGCGGGACCTGTGGGGCGAGCTGCACCACGAGTTCCCGAAAACGCTCGTCGAGTCGCTCCACGTCGTGGCCGTCGTCCGCGTCCTCAGGGCTGTGCCGCATGTCCGAACTCGCCATTCCCCACTCGACCGGGCATTCGTGGCCCGACAGGCCGTTCCGCATTCGACAGGTGTTCAGTTTGACGTACGGGCCGCGCGCCATGGTTCCCGGCCGGTGGGGGGCTCATCCGGACTTGCGGGTGAGGGTGCCCCGCGATGTCGAGGTCAGCAGGCCGTTGCCCGGCGAGACGTAGGACATGGTGGGCGGCGTCAACTTGAGTTCGACGTCGCCGTCCACGCAGCCCGAGTTGCGGGTCAGGTGGCTGGTCAACCGGAGGCCGGTGTCCGCCGAGACCGAGAGCAGTTCCAGATCGGCCTCGCAGTCGGCCTTCTCGCCGAGCTGCCCGGTGGCGGTGAGCCGGCTGGTACCGACCTTCTTGTCGCCCACCTTTCCGCCGGTCAGCGTGATGGTGATCTCGGAGGCGCTGTTGTAGTCGGAGCGTGCGGACCCGGACCAGGTGCCCACGTATGTCTGCGGCAGTGCGGTCGAGCCGGTCGGGGGCGAGGCGGTGTTCGAACTGCTGCTGCTCGGTCCGCCGGACGCCTTCGGGTCCGTGTCGGTCACCGGCGACCGGCGCCCCTCGTCGGAGCTGCGCCCGCCGGCGCCCGAGCCGCCGTCGTCGCCCTCCCACGGCCGCAGCACCCCCAACGTGACGGCGCCCGCGATCAGCACGGCGGCGAGCGGGTACACCGGGCGACGCCGCCACCACGGGCGGTGCGCCGGGGTCGGCGGCGGTACGTACGTCTCGGCCGCCACGCCCGCGAAGGGTGCGGCGGCGGGCGCGGGGACCCAGGGCGGCGGGGTCGCGGGGCCCGGCGGCACGTCCACCGGCCGGGGCGGCGCCGTCGCCGCGCGCGAGCGGTCGTCCCACGTGGGCGCGCCGGTGCCCGCGGACACGAACGAGCCCGCGTCCGGCGCGCCGTCGTCGTCGAGTTCGAGCAATTCGATCGCGCGTCGCGACAACGCGGTGGTCAGGTCCGCAGGCAGCCAGTTGCCCGCCACCAGGTCGGTCGTACCCTCCGGCGCCAGTGCGGCGAGCAGCTCGGCGGGAGTGGGGCGCGAGGCCGCGTGCTTGGCCATGCACGCGCCGACGATCTCGCGCAGCGCGACCGGCACATCGTCCAGGCGCGGCTCCTGCGCGACGATCCGGTACATCAGTGCCTGTCCGCTGCCCTCGCCGAACGGTCCCGTACCGGTCGCGGCGAACACCAGCACCGAGCCGAGCGAGAACACGTCGCTGGGCGGCCCGATGTCGCGCCCGTCGACCTGCTCGGGCGACATGAAGCCGGGCGATCCGACGGTGTGCCCGGTCCGGGTGAGCACCGACGCGTCCATCGCGCGCGAGATGCCGAAGTCGATCACCCGCGGCCCGTCCAGGGACAGCAGCACGTTGGAGGGTTTGATGTCCCGGTGCACCAGACCGGCGTCGTGCACCGCCACCAGCGCCTCGGCCAGGCCCGCGCCGAGCGTGCGCACGGTCTCCGCGGGCAGCGCCCCGCGCCCGGACACCGCCTCGTAGACGCTGGGGCCGGCGACGTATCCGGTGACCACCCACGGCGTGCGGGCCTCGGTGTCGGCGTCCAGCACCGGCGCGGTCCAGGCGCCGCCGACCCGCCGCGCGGCGTCCACCTCGCGGCGGAAACGTTCGCGGAAGCCGGGATCGTCCGCCCACTCGGCCCGGACCACCTTGATCGCGACGACCCGACCGCCCCGGTTGCGCCCGAGGTAGACCCGACCCATGCCGCCCGCCCCCAGCACGCGGAGCACCCGGTAGCCGCCGATCTGCCGCGGATCCTCGGGCTCCAGCGGTTTCACAGGACATCCCCCTCGTCGTCCGGCAGTTGGCCAGAGAATACGCGGGTGTCCGCATTTGGGGGGTCCCGGGCGGCCGGACCGGACCGGATCCGAGGCGCTTCCCTCGGGTGGGGTCCGGGCCGGCGCACCGACGGCCGACGGGCGGCTCAGAACTCGACGGGCAGCGCGATCAGGCCGCGGATGAAGGACGACGGGCCGTGCGCGAGGGTGGCGTCCGGAGCCAACCGCAGGTCGGGCAGCCGGCGCAGGAGTTCCTCGAAGGCGACCCGGATCTCCAGCCGGGCCAGCGAGGAGCCGAGGCAGAAGTGCGGCCCGGTGCCGAACGCGATGTGCTGGTTGGGCGTGCGGAAGGCGTCGAAGCGCTCCGGCTCGGTGAACACCTCGGCGTCGCGGTTGGCGGCTCCGTACAACATCATCACGATCGAGTCGGCCGGGATCACCGTGCCGTGCAGCTCCACGTCACGTGTCGTATGCCGGGCCATGTTGACCACCGGCGACACCCAGCGCAGCGATTCCTCGACGGCCGAGGGGATCAGCGTCGGGTCCGCGCGCAGCCTGGCGAGTTGTTCGGGGTTGCGCAGGAGCGCGGCGATGCCGCCGGAGATCACGTTGCGTGTGGTCTCGTTGCCGCCCACGAGCAACAGCAGGGATTCGCCTATGAGTTCGTCGAAGCTCAACTTCTCGCCGTCGATCTCCGCACCGACCAGGATGCCGATCAGGTCGTCCGAGGGGGTCTTGCGGCGGTCCTCGATCACCTGCGTGGTGTAGGCGACGTACTCGGTGAACGCCTCGCCCGCCTTGTGGCTGAGTTCGCCGCCGTCGGAGAGCATCACCATCACGTCGGCCCAGTGCTGGAGCTGGTCGCGGTGCTCGGCGCCGACCCCGAGCAGTTCGCCGATCAGCGTCATCGGCAGCGGCGCGGAGAACTGCCGGACCAGGTCGGCGCTGCGACCGCCCGCGATCATCGCGTCGATCAGCGAGGTCACGATGTCCCGGACGTGATCCTCCATCGCGGCGATCTGCCGGGGGGTGAAGCCCTTGGAGACCAGCTTGCGACGACGGTAGTGGGTCGGGTCGTCGGAGTCGATCATCGAGGGCTGCGGGTAGCCGAGCGGGCGCGAGCCCTTGGCCGAGGAGAACAGTTCGGGATTGCGCTCGGCCCAGGCCAGGTCGGCGTGCCGGCTCAGGCCCCAGACGCCGGCGCGCTCGCTGTAGTAGACGGGTGCGTGCTCGCGCAGCCAGGCGTAGTCGGCGAAGGGGTCACCGGCGTACCAGTCCCGGTCGAGCAGGTGGATGTCGCGGGTCGTGGGAGCCGTCATGGCAAGCCTCCGAAATGGTCATGTGGGGAGCGGAACGAAGAGTCGGACGGCGGTACGCATCAGGTCCTGTACCTCGTCGAGCGCGCGGCCCCGCGCGGTGAGGCTCACCAGGCCCGAGAGCAGGACGTGACCCAGCACCGTCTCGATGTCGCGCCGCCGGGCCGGGTCGGCGCCGTCCTCGCCGTCGGCGGTGTCGCCGAAGGCCAGGCCGGTGATCCGGTGGATGCTCTGGTGGAAGGTCTCCTGCGACTGGCCGGCGGACGCGTCCGGTGCGGTCGCGGCCTGCACCACGGCCTCGGTCAGCAGCCGGTTCTCCGCGCTGACCTCGACGATGCGGCACAACAGGGCGGCCAGTCGGCCGGCCGGGTCCGCAGGCAGCGGGCGAGCCGCGAGTTCGTCGGCGAGCTCGCCGATCCACAGCGCGGACACCTCGCTCAGCAGGTGGTTCTTCGACGTGAAGTAGCGATACACGGTGGCCCGGGCCACCCCCGCGCGGTCCGCGACGTCGTGCATCGTCACGGCCGCGTAGCCACCCTCCAGGGCGAGGTCGCACGCGGCACGCACCAGCCGCTCGCGCCGGGCCTGTTGGTCCCGGGTGAGCGATCTGGTGAGGGTGATCGTCGAGCTGATGCGGGGTTCGGCCACGAGAGAGCCTGTCCTGTCGGGTCGCGCTTCGGGATGGGTGCGGCGGGCCGGGTGCGGGTCCGGCGCGGGGAGCGCCGGGTCCGAGGTGGTGCGCCGACTCGTTCCGCGGTGATCTTGCCTACCGATGAGACGGAAGTCTAGTCTGACGTCTCGTCAGATTAAGTGAGAACGTGTTTCAGTAATTTCGGGGCCCGATCGATCGCCGGAGACGCCGTGACCGCCAGAAAAGGACCCCTCGCAGGCATTCGCGTGGTGGAGTTCGTCGGCCTCGGGCCGGG
This sequence comes from Embleya sp. NPDC059213, assembly GCF_042754445.1. Taxonomy (NCBI): domain Bacteria; kingdom Bacillati; phylum Actinomycetota; class Actinomycetes; order Kitasatosporales; family Streptomycetaceae; genus Embleya; species Embleya sp. NPDC059213. Next base: position 4,489 of record NZ_JBHZAV010000005.1, on the reverse strand, counting down.
CCCGTTCTGCGGGATGTTGCTCGCCGACCTGGGCGCCGAGGTGCTGCGCGTGGATCGCGCGGACGAGGCCCGCAAGGGCTTCACCAAGCCGCCGCGCAATCCGATGAACCGGGGCAAACACTCGATCGCGGTCGACCTCAAGCACCCGGACGGGGTCGAGTTGGCGCTGCGCCTGCTCGCCGACGCCGACGCGCTGATCGAGCCGTTCCGGCCCGGCGTGATGGAACGCCTGGGTCTGGGTCCCGACGTGGTCGCCCAGCGCAACCCGCGGCTGGTCTACGGCCGGCTGACCGGCTGGGGCCAGAGCGGGCCGCTCGCGTCGGCGGCCGGGCACGACATCGACTACATCGCGTTGGCCGGGATGCTGGAGCCGATCGGCCGGGCCGGCCAACCGCCGAGCATTCCGCTCAACCTGATCGGCGACTTCGGCGGCGGCGGCCTGCTGCTCGCCTTCGGCCTGGTCGCGGCGCTGCTGGAGGCGGGCCGCTCGGGCCGGGGCCAGGTGGTGGACGCGGCGATGATCGACGGGGCGGCGACGCTGGGCGCGACCTGGTTCACCATGGGCGCCGCCGGGATGCTCGGCCCGCGCGGGACCAACATGCTCGACGGCGGCGCGCCGTTCTACGACGTGTACGAGACCGAGGACGCCCGGTACGTCGCGGTCGGCGCGATCGAGCCGAGGTTCTGGGCCGAGCTGATCCACCGGCTCGGGCTGGCCGAGGACCCGGTGTTCGCCGACTTCGCCAAGCAGCACGACCGGGCGCACTGGCCCGCGATGAAGGCCCGGCTCGCCGAGGTGTTCGCGGGCCGCACCCGGGACGCGTGGTGTGCGCTCCTGGAGGGCACCGAGACCTGCTTCGCGCCGGTGCTCTCCCCCGGCGAGGCCCCGGCGCACCCGCACCACGTCGAGCGCGGCACCTTCCTGCACGCCGACGGGCTGCCCGAACCGGCCCCGGCGCCGCGCTTCTCCCGTACGCCCGCCGCCGAGCCGGCCCGGCCGGTGCACCCGGGGCCCACCGCGCAGGGCGGCGACACCGACACCGCGCTGGCCGGGTGGGGACTGGGCACGACCGAGATCGAGCGTCTGCGGGACGCGGGCGCGATCGTCTGACTTCGCGTCACCGCCCTTGCGGGCTACGGGTACCACGGATCACGGATCAGGCACAGGGATCAGGGACGAGACAGGGGAGCAGATGGAACTTCATGAAGCGCTGTACACCACACGCGCGATGCGCCGGGTCGCGCCGGATCCGATCCAGTACGACGTGCAGGCCCGCATCCTGGACGCGGCGGTACGCGCGCCCAGCGGCGGCAACACCCAGGGCTGGCGCTTCCTGCTCGTGGACGACCCGGGCGTCAAGGGTCGACTGGGTCCGCTGTACCGGGACGCGATGGACAGCCTGTGGAAGACCCTGTACGCACCGCGCGTGGCCGCCGCCGAGGCGGACCCGGACAGCGCGGAGAGCCGGTCCTTCGTCCGGGTGCGGCGCTCGTCGCAGTGGCTCGCGGACAACTTCGAGCAGGTCCCGCTGTTCATGTTCGGCTTCGCCCGGCACGATCCCACCGGCGGCTCGATCTTCCCGGCGGTCTGGAGCGCGATGCTGGCCGCGCGCGCCGAGGGGGTCGGCAGCGCGCTGACCGCGGTACTCGGCATCTCGCATCGGGACGCGGTCCTGGAGGTGCTCGGGGTGCCGCCCGGCGAGGGCTGGCACATGGCGTGTTGCGTGTCGTTCGGCTACCCGACCGGCACGTGGGGCGTGGCGCCCCGGACGTCGGCGCACGAGGTGGCGTATCGCAACACCTGGGGCGCGTCGATCGGGTTCGAGGTACCGGCACCGATGTGGCCGGCCGACGGTGCGGCGTACGTGCCCACCACGTTCGAAGGAGATGCCCGGTGACACGTGCCGACCTGCCGCTGCGGGACACGGTGGCCCTGGTGACCGGAGGGGGCAGCGGGATCGGATTGGGCTGCGCGCGACGGTTCGCCGCCGACGGCGCGCATGTGCTGATCGCCGGCCGCAGTGCGGACCGACTGCGCGGCGCGGTGGCCGAGTTGGAGAAGATCGCGCCGACCGGGGTACGAATCGCGGCCGCGGTGACCGACGTGACCGACGAGGATCAGGTCCGCGCGACGGTCGCAAGTGCGGCCGAACTCGGTTCGCTGCGCGCGGTGGTCGCCTCGGCGGGTGGCAACACCACGATGGGGCCTCTGACTTCGCTCGACACGGACAAGTGGCGCGAGACGGTCGAGCTGAACCTGACCGGCACCATGCTGGTGCTCAAGCACACGGCCCGGCTGATGGCGGCGGGCGGCGGCGGCTCGTTCGTGGCGATCTCCTCGATCGCCTCGACCCTGACCCATCGCTGGTTCGGCGCGTACGGCGTGAGCAAGGCCGGCATCGACCACCTGGTCCGGCTCGCCGCCGACGAACTCGGCGCGAGCGGTGTCCGGGTGAACAGCATCCTGCCCGGCCTGGTCGCCACCGAGATGGTCGACGCGGTCACCCAGGGCGGCCCGGTGCTGGACGACTACCTGGCCTGCACGCCGCTCGGCCGGGTCGGGCAGGCCGACGACATCGCCTCGCTCGCCGCCTTCCTGGTCGGCCCCGAGTCGACCTGGATCACCGGCCAGAACATCAACGTGGACGGCGGCCACCACCTGCGCCGGGGTCCGGACTTCCGGGCCTTCCTGGAGCCGGTCTTCGGCGCCGACGGCCTGCGCGGCATCGTCGCGGAAGGGAACTGACAATGACCCAGCGGGTATTCAACCTGGCGGACCTGTTCGAGGTCGTGGTGGACGCCTGTCCGGATCGGCTCGCGCTGGTCGCGGGCGAGGTCCGACTGACCTACCGCGAGTTGGACGAGCGGTCCAACCGGGTCGCCCACGCGTTCGTCTCGGCGGGGCTGGCCACCGGCGCGCACATCGGCATCTACTCGCGCAACCGGGCCGAGTGGCTGGAGGCGATGATCGGCGCGTTCAAGGCGCGCATGGTGCCGATCAACATCAACTACCGCTACGTCGAGGACGAACTGCGCTACATCGTCGACAACGCGGACCTGACCGGGCTGGTCGTCGAGCGTGGGTACCTGCCCAAGGTCGCCGCGGTGCGGGGCGGGGCGCCCGGGCTCGCGCACGTGTTCGTGCTCTCGGACGAGTTCGATGGGCAGGTCGACGAGCAGCTCGACGGGAGCGTCGACTACGAGAAGGCGCTTGCCGCGGAGAGCGGTGCCCGGGACTTCGGGCAGCGCTCCCCCGAGGACCGGTACATGGTCTACACCGGGGGGACCACCGGCTTTCCCAAGGGTGTCGAGTGGCGCTCGCACGACATCTTCTGCTCGGCGATGGGCGGCGGGAACTTCGGTGGAGAGCCGATCGCCGATCCCGAACTGCTCGCCGCCAAGGCCGAGGGCGCCCCACTGGTCCAGATGTTGACCACTCCGCTGATGCACGGCAACGGCCAGTGGGTCACCTGGATCACCCTGTTCAGCGCGGGCACCGCGGTGCTGTGGACCGGGCTGCGCTACGACCCGGCCGAGATCCTGCGCATCGTCGAACGTGAGGGCTGCGTGACGATGATGCTGGTCGGCGACGCGATGGCGCGCCCGATCGCGGACGAGTTGGAGGGTGGCGGTCACCGGGTGCAGACGCTCAAGGTGATCGGCTCCGGCGGCGCGCTGCTCTCCCCGTCGGTCAAGGCCCAGCTCACCCGGCTGGTCCCCGGCCTGTACATCGCCGACAGCTTCGGCGCCTCGGAGTTCGGTGCGGGCAGCTCGCAGACCCCCGGCGGACGTTTCCCGCTCAAGCCCAAGACTGCGGTGCTCGGCGAGGACCTGCGCCCGGTGGGCGTGGGCGAGAGCGGCCGGATCGCCCGGACCGGATACATCCCGATCGGCTACTACAAGGACCCGGTCAAGACCGCGGACACCTTCCACGTCGACCCGGACGGCGTGCGCTGGGTCATCCCCGGCGACTTCGCCCGGGTCGAGGACGACGGCGACGTGACGCTGCTCGGCCGCGGCTCGGTGTGCATCAACACCGGCGGCGAGAAGGTCTTCCCGGAAGAGGTCGAGGGTGTGCTCAAGGCACACCCGGCGGTGTACGACGCGGTCGTGGTGGGCGTCCCCGACCCCCGCTTCGGCGAACGGGTGGCGGCGGTCGTCTCGCTGCGACCGGGGCACACGCTGACGGCGGAGGACGTGGCCGAGCACGCGCGGGAGCAGTTGGCGGGGTACAAGATCCCGAGGGAGTTGGTCACCGTCGCGGAGGTGCCGCGGACGCCGGCGGGGAAGCCGGACTATCGGTGGGCCCGGGAGACGGCGGTGGGGGTGGTGGGGGGGTAGGGGTGGCGGAGCGGGCGGGTGGGCGGCTTTCGGCGATGCGGCGTTGCTTCTATTTGGGCGCCTTCGGCGCCGGCTCGCGAGGCACCACTTTTTTGCTCCGTCGCGGGCTCCTCCACAAAAAAGTGGCCCCTCGCTCGTGACTTCGTGT